>JARCMA010000427.1 GCA_030248405.1 Microcoleus sp. MP8IB2.171 | reverse complement strand
TCCCACAATCCGCGTCATCACCGCCGTCTTCAGAATTAGCAGCAAATTCAACAAACTCAACTTGCTTTCCTGTAGCGAAAGTTCCGCATCATCAGCATAATAAACCGCTGTATCCGACAAGTAAAAAACCAACTCCTTAGCTTCACCATCCAGAGTATTACCATCATCATCTTCCCCGCGCCCCCGATAAATCACTTGAATCACTTCCATCAGATTTTTCTCAATCTGAAAGCGGGGAATATCCACTAAAATATGCTTAGTTTTTGGGAAAGACAAGCCGCGACTTCCCGATGCAGTCATGAAGATTACTTTAACTGTGTTTTTGCACTTATGTATTTGCTCTTTTTCCTCTTCCGAGATATTCGCGTGGACTTCCAGATAATCAAGAAACGGCTCGAATCTGTCGCGACTAGATCGAATTCTCACAATTAATTCGGTCAATCTTCGCTTATCCTGAATGTAGACGATAATTTGTTCCACACCAGGGATTGCTAACCGCTGATTGATATCTTCAATTATTTGAGATTGTACTGATTTAACTAAATCATTTTTAGGATTTAAGGAAATATCTTCAGTAAATTTTACACATTCTACAAATACTTTGTAGGTTATATCTAAACTGCTAGCTGGATAAGAATTAGTATTGATAACTTTAGCAGCTAATCGTTTGAATTCAAAAGGAGTAACCTGTAGTGGTGGGATTTCCTCTGAATTTTTGGGCAGCTTTTTGAAGTAGATTTTATCCGGTTCCGGCGAGATATCATTTAGGTGTTGTTTGATGACATCCGGGTCTACGATCGAAGCATCTGCTACAATAATTTTAGTATTGAAACCGTGTTTTGGGTTGTGCAAATCATATTTGTTAAGCAGCCTACCAATTCCATGCAGAAACTCAACGCCGCTGTCATCTCCCGTGATTTCATCAATCATAATGAAAATGTGTTTGATGCGGCTGGAGATTTCCTGCATTTTATCGGGTATGACATCTTTTACCTGCTTATTGTAAGCATCTAGAAATATTTTATCTAAATGCTGGAGGGTATTTTTCCCTTTTTCTGTCACCTTCAAAGACTGAATAGAAACTGTAGCTACGATATTGTTCGATTCTTTGCAATTAATGCGTGCATATATTGCCTCACAAACGCTATTTAGCACTCCATTAGTTTTGCCACTCGTAGGTTTAATTACCGTTTCTCCCTTCCTTTCCAGTTGCGGCTGGTGATATTGATTCCGCTGGACTTCTGCGCTGTCGTTGATGAAGTGGACAGTTTTTTGTTGGAAATTTTCGTGATAATTATTTGCTGCGTAGTTGACGGTACAGTGTCCAGAATTGCTTTTGATGATATCGGAGTTTGTATTGATGCAAAATAGGCGATTATCACACAACAAACCAGTCTTTTGATCTCGGAATTTCTCGATAATATCTAAGTTAACTTGCTTGCGGGGACTGACGTAAAAAAATAGAAATCCGTCGTCAATATGTGCTTTCAGGAAATTTGCGATCGCAGTTGTTTTCCCAATTCCCGGATTTCCCGTCAAAAATAGGTAAGTTTCGTCAGATTCCAGTGCTTTAACAATTAACTGAGCGTGAGCATTTCTCAGGTGTAATCCGCGATCGATTTGCAAATCATCTGCCAATTGATCTGATATAATATCAATGGAATTGACAAAGTTATCTACCCGCTCTGTATTGCACACTGGTTTAGTAGTTTTGCCAATAGTCAATAAATCCTTGACAAACTTTTTGCCATTCTGAAAACTGTGAGCCGCGTTGAATTGGGTTGCATCTAAAACTTCGCCGCGAGCATCGTTAATCTCTTTACCTTTGGATTCCTGCTGGTAAATTTTGGCACAATTCGCCAGGAGTTCAATTTTATCATTGCGGAGGGAAATTGCGTTAATTGTGCGATCGCTATAACCGACAACATTCAACAAAACCTCAGCATCACCAGGAATCATCCCAGTCGTTTGCAGAAAACCGTAGAAGCTGTGAGCGTAACTACCAGCCTGAATCAACTTAGCGCTTTCCTTATCCTTATACTTAAAAGCTGTAAAATAGCGGTTTAAACCCTCGGAAAAATCAACCCCTAAAGTGCTAGTATCGATTCGCAAATTAGAAAAAACACTTTTCGATCGCAAATAGCTAATTTCTCTGAGCAAAGACTTCCGCATCACTTCTATTTCGTTGAGATTCTCGACTTTTCCCGAAGCTAACGGGGGAGTAAACACAGACAAATCAACGCACAGAATCCTAAAATCTCTACCATTCTGTAACAGAATCAGGGTATCAGCTTGCAAAAACTCGCCTTTTTTCTTGTAGCGACGGATGTAAGAGTTAATCTCATCGTCTGATAAATTCGGTTTCGTAATTTTAAACTGAGATAATACCTCTTTAAACGCTACTTTTTCATCCTTGTTATAGGTTCTGATACTGTTAGCCTCACTAAAACTGCACTGACAGTACAAAATTTTCGACAGCTTTAAATTCCAGCCAGTAGATTTGACGTACTCCCGGAAGAAATTCAACCCACCCAGAAAGCCTTTTTGAACAAAAAACAGGCTCCATTTTTCAACAATTTTAGCATCCAAACTACCAAGCAAATTAGCTTCCCTAATTATTTCCGCCATCATTTTTGGCAAACTGAGCTTATGCAAATCTAGGCGGTAAGAATCGCCGAAATTGTGAGCTATATTTTCCCGCTGAATATATGCCAGAATTCCGACATTGAAGCCAACCTCAAACAGCCGTCCAAAATCTTCACCAATCATGATTGTGTACCTCACTCACTAACATTTAATACTTCTCTTACCTTATTTAAAAAAGCTAGAGAATTAAATTCTGCCCTACCGTCAGCATGACTAAATATAGACAAAGCACCAACCGAGTCATCGCCAATAATCCGCTCGTAGGGGTCAAGTTTTAAACTAATATTGTGACGAGCTTCATACCGAGAAAAGTGGAACACTGTTAGATAGTGCAGTATAGTATCTTTGATTGCACCATCATAAATTAAGCCTTGGTGAATGTCTTGGTCATCCAGAACACCTTCGTATATATGCAATAGCGTCGAGTAGGAAATCACGCCGGTGTAAAAGTTTTTTTCCTCCTTGACTTTAATCCCGTTAAATAAGTTGAAAAACATCACAGCTTGCTGATTGGTATCTGCAAACAAGTTTTCAAGTTCCATTGCATCCTGAATATAAAAAGATTTTCCCTTGTCACCGAGGAAACTGCGGACATAGTATTTGTCAAAAAATATCGGATAGATTTTGATGTCTCGGCGCTCTCCTTTCAAAGTTCGGAGCAGTTTTTTTGACATAAAAGACAATTCCTCATCTTCCTCTGTCTTGGTAATATGCAGCCTACTCATGTAAGGTGCTTGGGAAATATAGGCGAAATTCCGATATCCTTGTCGATAAAGCTGACTCATTACATCTTCAAGGATTAATGGCTCAGAATAAAGACGGCTGACACTGTAATTCTCCGAAAATGTTTTCAGCATTTCGACTTGAATTGTGCTGTCGTCTAGGCGATTGATTCCGACAACTTCTCCAATTAAGCTGGCTTGTCTTTGGAAGCGGTTTTGATTGCCTTTTTTCGCATCACTATCTCGGCTGGAAACAACAATAATTGCTAACTTGTCCAACTCTGGAGCTAGCTGTACATTGCTAAATCTAAATTTTTTCGGCAGAATTGAATACATCGAACTCAAACCGTTACGAATTGTGTAACTATTGGGTTCTTTTTTAATGCGAAATCCCTGAGAAGTTGAGCGTTGTTTTTCACTCAAAATATGAGACAAGGTTTTGGAAAGATTA
Organism: Microcoleus sp. MP8IB2.171; assembly: GCA_030248405.1. Lineage (GTDB taxonomy): Bacteria > Cyanobacteriota > Cyanobacteriia > Cyanobacteriales > Microcoleaceae > Microcoleus. The sequence continues at coordinate 3,249 of JARCMA010000427.1, read as the reverse complement.
GCCATAAACTTTTCTGAGGGCGAAGGTTTTTTTTCGTCGCCTTCATGGAGTCTCACCATCGGAATAAACAAGTTGTTCGCAGCATTTTCGAGCAATATCTTCAGACAGATATAAGACAGCAGCAGCATGGTAAACTTATACACAAAAGTCGCCGCAGGCTGCAAACCTTTATCACCACTGTCTAGTCGTCTATCGTCATAGGGAAACAAAACTAATTTGGTCTTAAAATGCTTTTTATATATTGCTCTAGAGCGCTCGGCTTTAGGTGCAGAAAGTACAGGCAAAACATCGATACCTTTAATATTGTACTCCATGCTAAAAGTTTGGCGCTCATCAGTAGGAAAATAGCGGACATCTTCTATGGTAATACTGACTGGTAGCTGGCAAATAGATTTTTCATCGACACTAGGTTCTTTGACGGTAATATAATGGAGCGTTTGCTTGTAATTTCGATCCATTATCTCATTAAAAAATTTATTAGGAGTAGTCAAAATATTCTCAATATCCTCTACCAAGCCCATTTTGAGGTTTACGTGTCGCGTTTCTGTGCGGTTTGGCAAAATTGTCTGCCGCTCCAGAAAGCCTTTCAGCATTCTTTTTAGATGCCTAATTTTGTGCTTTATATTAAACTGATTAAATCCTTTAAGAAAATTGCGAAATAGCTCTTTTTTTGCCTCATCGTCAGAACCTTGTAAGATTGGCAATACTTTTTGCTCAAATATGGGTATCGGCTGATAATTGAACTCAGATCCCGGGTCGTAATTTGGTGCTAGTGGATTGCTGCGAGAAGCAAACACAAAATAGTACAGCAATGCTAGTTTTAACACTTTGCGGACGAATGTTTCGGTATTAGAATACTCTTCAAATTCTGCTTTATGTTCTTCACTATCTGGATTTAGCAGATTTAGATAATATTCAAATACTTCTTTTCCACCGCGCGCTTGAACTGGGTTGTCAAATTTAATTTTTAGTCCAAAAATAAACTTACGTTCGTTACGAGAATTGTCCGTACTTTCTCCCAAGTAACCTTCTACAATGGGAATAATTGGCAGTGAATATAGGACTTCCGCTCTGGCAAATATCTCTCTGTAATTAACTCTAATCCCAGCATAATTTACCTCGTACTCGCCATCAGATTTATTTGGATCGTTGATGTAAGCTTCTATCAATCTGAGGCGACGAATCAAGTCTTCTAAATAGATGATTCCTACCGTATCTGTAGTGTTGCTAGCGCGAATGTGTTCTAGCAGATAATCTAAATAAATAATCTGAGCTTCTTTGTTGATTTTCCCCAGAGTTTCTTTATCCACCAGTCGGATTAATTTGTGAAAATCAGAATCGGGATTTTTAACCATCTCATCAAGATGATGGTTAAGGTCTTCTTTCTCACTGCTAGTCTCGGCCTTTTCATTGATATAATTTTGCAAACCCTGTTTGAGTTCTTGTTCAAAAATATCAGTATTTCGGACAGTAACGGTCAATTTATGCAGTTTTAAAGTCGCATGACTACCAGAATCTCGGCTTTGCAAAGTTAGCTTTTCTTTTTCTAAAGGAGTGTAGCGTTTGCCAAAATCGTATTTGAAGCCTAACTCTTGGCCACTTCCCCGAAAAGAGGGTGAATCTAAAGGACTAATCAAACTAGCGACAAACCTTTCAATAGAAGTCTTTGCTGGCAATTTGGATTCTAATTTTTGCCGCAAACACTCTCTAATCTGTCTGACTTTACTGCCAAAATGATCCTCCACTTCCGGCGGAAAATTAACTGTAGCAGAATCTGCTTGAGGTTCAGAAGAACCCAAGGGTTTTCGCACTTCTTTCTGGGAAACATCAGCAGCAATGGCATCAATATCAATTATTAATTGGCTGCTGTTATCCCATACTATAAACGGGTTTTTATTAGTATGCAAAACTTCTAAAATCTTGTCCAGCAAGTCGCCATAATCTACTGGAACCAGTTCGTCGTTACCTAGTCTTAAGATGTTCACCCTGTTAACTCCTTTAAAATGCTTGAATCCACTCTTTAATGTCGTATTCTGTCCAAACCTGATTTACCCAATAGGGATCGGTTTCAACTAATTCTCGCACTTGGGCTTCGTCTGCGGCTTCGTAAATTGCGAAAACTTTAGTTAAGTCTTTGGTGGGGCCGATCGCACTTAATACACCCGATTCCTTCTGCTTAGCCAATCGGGCCAAATGAGCGTCTCGAAATGGAGCGCGTTTTTCCAGCACGTCTTCGCAGTAACTTCCCCACATTACATATTTGGTCACGGTTTTGAGCCTTGGATGAATTTGTTTAAAATTTATTGTACAATAAGTGTAGCAGGATTTGATGATTTTTTTAGGATAAGATTGATTAACCGCAGAGGGCGCAGAGGGCGCAGAGGAAGAGAGGGGAAGAAGAGGGAGGTTTGTTAGAGGGGATGAGGCAACTATGACTTTATTAGATATTCGGCTGTTGACGGTTCAAGAATATGACCGGATGACGGAAATTGGTATTTTTGATGAGGATGAACGGGTGGAATTATTGGCAGGGCAGATAGTAAAGATGGCAGCAAAAGGAACAGCACACGGTGCGGCGATTGCGCGCACGAAGATATTACTTTTTTGAATTATTGATTTTTCCAGTGAATTTAGGATGCGCTTGGTGGCAGAAACCGGGTTTCTATGAATATATTGGTTTGGTGGCGGTAATTGTTGGAAGAAACCCGGTTTCTCGGTTTTTACGTGAAGTCATCGGAGGGCGGGCCAGGGGGCACCGCCCCTACAATTAGCTTCTTAAACTAACGCCGAATTTTTCGACTAGGATGTCGCGGACTTTTTGTTGGGCGGGCTCGACATCGGTTTCGCTTAGTGTTCGATTGCCCGATCGATAAATCAACCGAAATGCTAAACTACGTTGTCCCGCCGGTACGTTGTCGCCGCGATACTCATCGAACAATTCCACCGAATCCAGCAAACTACCAGCCGCCTGCTTCATCGCACCCTGCATCTCCACAACCGCAACCTCAACCGGCGCGAAAAACGCGATATCTCTGTCGGAAGCCGGGAAACTCGAATAACCCGCGAATTTGCGAGTCGAATTGCTCGATCGACCTAACTCATCCAACAACACGCCTAAATCTAATTGAAACACATAAACCTGTTCCGGCAAACCCTTTTCCTGCTGCAATTGCGGGTGTAACTGTCCGAAAACTCCCAACGGCTTCTTTTCCCCCTTTTCTAAGGGGGGGTAGGGGGGGATCGATAGCG
>JARCMA010000426.1 GCA_030248405.1 Microcoleus sp. MP8IB2.171 | reverse complement strand
GGGTTTGGTAGTTTTTCTCATTGTCAAATACCTGTTTCTAGACCACTCATATTTATAAATGCACTATTTTGTTATTTTGTCAATGCGTAAGTCCTATACATTTATTTTTCTGCTGATCGGCATTGAGATTAACCCGCTCACGCTGTGGAGAATTTTGCCATCCATCCTGTTCGTCATTTTGGCGTATCAACTGGGACGGATTCTCTCGGTCTATCTGTTGTTAGCGGGGCTGCGATGGTTCGATCGTCCGATTCCCCTGCGCTGGCAGCACGTTCTGTTTCTGGGAAACATCAAAGGCTCACTCTCGATGGCACTGGCGCTTAGTATTCCTCTGGCATTGACAGGACGAGATAACATCATTGCGCTGGTTTTCGGTGCAGTTTTATTCTCCTTGGTTGGACAGGGATTAAGTTTACCCTGGCTGGTAAAACGACTAAAAATTAGCCGTGTTTCTGATGTAATGCAGGAAGCTGGGCAGTTACAGATTCAGTTGATCGCTTCCAAAGCGGCTCAAGATGAGCTAGATAGTTTGCTGAAATCTGGCGTATTGCCGAAGGCAGTTTACGAGGAGTTATGGGCCTCGTATCAAGCACGAGTAGCACAGTCTGAGCGAGTGCTGCGCGATCTCTACAATAAACATCGGGCCGGGCAAGTACAGGGCGATCGCAGCGGGCTAGATACGATTCGACGGCGATTACTTTTAGCAGAAAAAGGAGCAGTTAGCGATGCCCTCCGCAAGCGAATTGTTCCAGAGGATCTGGTTCATCCTTACATCAAAGATTTGGATGAGAAACTTCTAACGTTGGCAGATGACTAGCGCGAATGCCGAGGTAATCAATCATGTGGTGAACTAGCTCTGGACGAGTGACGACGAGAATGGTAGAACCTGCTTCAAGAACAGTATTGCCGTTCGGAATCTCCAGATTAGCGCAGGCATGGCATTGATAACCAATAATCAGCGAACCTGTTGGAAAACGAGGGTCTTGAGCAATTTGAGCAACGGTGCGACCTGCCACCTTGCAATCGCCTGGAACTGGCAGCTTTAGTACCTCGACTTGCCCGTGTTCAAAGTGCATCATAGACTCGATTTGGGGGTATTCAATCGCATTCGCCATTGATGCAACTGCCAAATCAATAGTGCTGATGATGTGACTGGCTCCGGCAAGTCGATAGGCTTCCATGAATTCGCGATCGCGCATTCGCACCACAATATGGGAAATGCCATAGCTCCTCGATAGGGTGATCAGCGCTAAATTCAGTGCATCATCCCTGAGTGCTGCAACGACTGCGTTTGCTTGTTTAATTCCCGCTTCCAGAAGAACCGTTGTGCTCACCGCGCTGCCTTCAAATGCCATCACTCCGATTTTTTCTCGAGCAAAGCGACAGGCCAGCGGGTCGGCATCGATGATTGCAACCGTATGACCGAGTTTTAATAACTGCTGGGCTAAACCCAGCCCCATCATTCCTGCTCCACCAATTAATACGTACATGACTATTTGTCACCCCAAGAATGAACGTTACAGATTTATCACTATGAGTGAGATTGTTTTAGGCTTATATCAGTTTAATCTGCTTGTGGGGTGGCTTTTACCGGCCTTACTTATTGCCTCTTCCAAAGTTAGTTTAATCTGCTTGTGGGTTCTGCACTCCTAGCGAGCCCCTCAAGAGATTTTCCTAAGTTAGGTGCGTAGCGGGAACCCTACATAATCTTAGGCACTTTAAAAAACTCTCCATCGCGATCGGGAGCTCCCTCCAAAATACTTTCTCCCTTAGCAAAAGGTTGCAAATCGTCCGATCGCATTACATTACTAACATCGATCGCCCGCGTTGTCGGCTGCACCTTACTCGTATCTAGTTCACTCAACTGCTCGAAATAATCCAAAATACCGTTAAGTTGACCCGTAAACTGCTCTTCTTCTTCCGGCGTTAATTCCAATCTCGCTAAATTCGCTACTTTCCGAACTTCTTCTCTGTCAATCATAAAAATCTGTAATTGGGAATTGGTGATTAATGTTTAGTTATGATTTGTGAGTTTTAAGTGCAAGAGTTTTCACTTTACCACTCCACACTTAAAACCACAGCTTTCTGTTTACCCGATCAGGCTTGTTCTACCTAACAACTGAGGTTAAAAATACACATCAATCTGCGATCTGCCTGTCGTCTTCAGCCAATTTTGTACCTCAATGTAATTGTTCGGGGCCAAGCGAATAGCCTCCTTCCAATAATCCGCAGCTTTATCAAACAGCCCTTCCGCCCCTTCAACATTACCAGCTTCCTTTTCCTTTTCCCCTTGATAGTGGTAAATCACAGCAATATTATTCAGCGCTTGCGGCATTCTCGGATTGAGATCCAGGGCCTCGCTGTAATACTCCAAAGCTTTATCGTGTTCGCCGTTGCTAGTATGGATCAGCCCCATATTGTACAAGACATAACTGCGATCGTAAGGATCTTCCTCCAGCTTCAGCGCTTCATGATAATTGTCCAGCGCTTCAGCATATTCGCCATCTGCTTGAGCTGACATACCATCCCGGTAATAAGCAAAAGCTTCCTTCGCCTGCTTTTTGGCCGGCATAATCTTCAGGATGATATCAGCCATTACCGTGAAACTTTTGTCAATAAAGTTATCGTTGCGTTGAGTTCTTGGCATATGCGATTCTTTGGTTAGTGGCTAATCAGAAAAATTAGCCTGTAAAGTTTTCCTATTAATAATTGCGCCACTGTTGTAGTGGGCCGTTGTGTTGAGGGCGCTAAAAAGTTTAGTCGATCGCAAGTGCGAACCTTAAAACACGCCCTTGGGTTTAACACTCTCGCAAGCTCTATCTATTTTATATAAGTCTTGCAAGACTTGCAAAAAAACTAGATTTCTTTAATCTCTCTCTCGCACTCTACACAAAACTTACAAAAACCCGCACCGGAGGAACAAGTTCTGCTGGAGGGTGCAGGGGCGATCCTCTTCGATGGCTTTCCTTCGGATCGCGAAAACTAATGCCAACGGGCGATCGCGCACCGTACCCTACTAACTGTAGCCATAATCCCCCCTCGTTGACCCTCAGAGCAAACAAGCAAATAGCCTGCCGAGGAGAAATTCAATCACAAAGTTTTATTAAGCTATCCGAGTTCAGCCCATACTTAAAAGTTATTCGGCAAAACACTAGCAATATTTTGCCCCAAAGTCAAGGGCAGCCTCAAAAAAAATCAGAAATGCGATCGCCAAAACCAGCTCGAATTCCCGCAATATATAATAAAAATAACCGGGTAATTTTCACAGAGAGAAACCTATGGCTCCGAATCCCACCATTATGCAAGCCGTCGAACAACTTGGCTACCGCGTTACGGTTGGAGACGTGGCGGCAAAAGCTGGATTAGATGTCAATTTTGCCCAGCGAGAACTGTTAACCCTCGCCTCCGAAGCAGGCGGCAACCTGCAAGTAGCAGAATCCGGCGACATTGCCTACCTATTTCCCAACAACTTTCGAGATATTTTGCGAAACAAATTCTTGCGCTTGCAATTGCAGGAATGGTGGCAAAAAATCTGGCGCATTTTATTTTATCTGATTCGGATATCTTTTGGCATAGTGCTGGTAGCTTCTATCCTCTTAATTTTTGTTGCGATCACGATGTTACTCTCCAGCATCAACAGCGACAATAACGGGGGAGGCGGAGGCGGAGAG
>JARCMA010000425.1 GCA_030248405.1 Microcoleus sp. MP8IB2.171 | reverse complement strand
CCTATAACAGCTCAAATTCCCCCTGATATTCATTTATTAAAGATTTTAGCTCAACTGCATCCAACCCCAGCGGTAGCGGGCGTGCCGAGAGATATTGCCCTCGAACAAATTCGCCGCCGCGAAAGCTGCGATCGCTCTTTGTACGCAGCCCCCCTCGGCTGGATCGATCGCACCGGTAACGGCGAATTTGCCGTGGGAATTCGATCGGCATTAATCGATGGCGATCGGGCTATACTTTATGCTGGTGCTGGTATTGTGGCCGGTTCGGAACCAGAGAAAGAACTAGCCGAAATTCAGCTCAAATTGCAGGCACTTTTAAATGCTTTAGTTTAGGAATAAGCTGTTGCGGCATTTAGATTTAATTTGGGGGGCGGGCTAGAAGCCCACCCCACAAGAATTTTCAGAAACAGGATTGTGAAAATTAGATTCGTGCCAGCTTATCTCATAAAAAAATAATCGATCGCCAAAACAACCAAATGCTTGACTTTCGCAACACAAATACCGTCTGGGCTTCCGTATTAGCAGAAACTTTGCAGCGGTTGGGATTAACTACAGCCGTGATTTGTCCCGGTTCGCGATCGGCACCGCTAACAATAGCTTTTGCTCAAAACAAAAAAATAGAAACTATTCCCATACTCGACGAACGTTCAGCCAGCTTTTTTGCATTAGGAACCGCCAAAAAATCATATTTGCCAACCGCACTAATTTGCACATCAGGAACCGCCGCTGCAAACTTTTATCCTGCGATAATAGAAGCCAGAGAAAGTCGCATTCCGCTGCTAATATTCACCGCCGATCGACCTCCAGAATTGCGGGACTGTCACGCCGGACAAGCGATCGACCAAGTAAAAATATACGGCAATTATCCCAATTGGCAAGCCGAATTAGCAATACCTTCTGCGTCCAGAGGAATGCTAGACTATCTGCGCCAGACGATCGTGTATGCTTGGGAGCGATCGCAATTTCCAACACCAGGCCCCGTCCACCTCAACATCCCGTTTCGCGACCCGCTTGTACCCGTTCCAGACATAGCCGTAGAAGCTTTAGAAACAGAATTTAATCCCGAAGATTTCTTTGCAGGATTAGAACCCATTTTCGCAGGAGAAAGCTCTACCCCCCCCAGCCCCCCCTTGTTAAGGGGGGGAGAAGAAAGTACAATCCAAAAATGGCAAAAGTGCAGCAAAGGGATAATTATTACAGGCGTTTCCCAGCCTCAATTTGCCGAAAAATACTGTAGTGCGATCGCCCAAATTTCCAAATCCTTAAACTGGCCAGTTTTAGCAGAAGGACTATCCCCAGTCAGAAACTACGCCCAACTAAACCCCCATCTAATTTCCACCTACGATTTAATCCTGCGAAACCGCGAACTAGCAGATAAATTAACCCCAGAAATCGCCATTGAAATCGGAGACTTACCCACAAGTAAAGAACTGCGAAACTGGCTAGACAAAACCCAACCTAAACGCTACATAATCGACCCCAGCCACCACAACTTAGATCCACTCCACGGCCAAACAATTCACCTGCGAACCTCCGTAGAAAAGCTCGCCGCTAATCTCGCAACTATATTAACTCTTGTCCCCCCCCTTAATAAGGGGGGGTTAGGGGGGGTTCTAACCTCGCCATCAAACGAATACCTCCAACTTTGGCGCAACACCGAAACCCAAGTCAGACAAACAATAGACCAAAAAATCTCAGCAATTAACAACATAATCGAACCCAAAGTTTCCTGGCTGCTTTCCCAAATTTTGCGGCCAGCAACACCGATATTTATTGCCAACAGTATGCCCGTCCGAGATGTAGAGTTTTTCTGGAAGCCAAACAACTTAGAAATAAAACCGTTTTTCAATCGCGGCGCTAACGGCATAGACGGCACATTATCAACAGCTTTGGGAGTTGCTCACCGCAATCAAAGCAGCATCATGCTAACAGGCGATTTAACACTTTTGCACGATACGAACGGTTTTTTAATTAAAAACAAATTTGTTGGTCATCTGACAATCATATTAATTAATAACAACGGCGGCGGAATTTTTGAAATGTTGCCAGTTGCCAGATTTGACCCGCCCTTTGAAGAGTTTTTTGCCACGCCGCAGCATATCAATTTTGCTCAGTTGTGTGCAACTTACGGCGTGGAACACGAGATAATAGACGATTGGGAACAGTTCAAACAAAAATTAAGTTTTTTGCCAAATAGCGGGATTCGCGTCTTAGAATTGCAAACAGACAGGCGATCCGATGCTAAATGGCGGCAAGACAATCTAGGTAAATTTGCTGCGGACTAAGATAAGCCGCCGACTGGAAGTCGGGGCTACACATACGAAGTCCGCCTCCGCGGACTAAGAGAAAAGTGTACAAGAAGTATTTAAACTGCTGGTTGAGCTAGCAGCGCATCTAATTCTCCATCTGCATCGAGTTTGTGAATGTCATCGCAGCCGCCTACGTGTTGGTTATTAATGAAAATTTGAGGTACGCTGCGGCGTCCGTTAGCGCGATCGGCCATTGCCTTTCTAGCTGCTTCGTCGCCATCAATTTTGTATTCCGTGAAATTTACGCCTTTCCACCACAGCAAAGTTTTGGCGCGGATGCAGTAGGGACAGGTTTGCCAAGTATAGATTTCCACATTGGCTTTGATGCGATCGGGCTTGCGGCCCAAGATGGGATTGAGAAAATCAAGCATTTTCGGTACTGGGGTAAAAATTAAACTGGTTGGGGGATTAACGATCATTTTAGCGAAATGCCGTCAGCCCCACGTCCTACCCAAAGTTTAGGGTGAGATGGAATTACCGCCGCACCTGTGGCACTGTGACCCAAGTCACACATTTACTCTACTCGGATCACTTGCTTTCACCCCTGACAATCACCTTCGCAGCCTCATTAATATCACCGATCTTTTGAGGAAACCAGAAGATGATAAATATATCGAATTCAACCGCACTGCCATGCATCCCGTACAACTCCTCCCCGGCGCTATCTCTGAAATCCTCGCTTCTGTAACCGATACAGGCGTTTTGACTCTGGCGGATCGCTACGGTTTGATGGCCGCCACCTTCGACGACTCTCTGAATGACGAAGACAGAGGCTGTGTCAACCGCTTGCTGCGGGCGGTGCTCAGAGGCCGAGTGAAAGTAGTCAACGAACTTTCAGCAGCATTCTAATCGGGATTTGAAGTTTTGTTCTGAAGGGAAGGTGAGTCAGCGGTAGATAAAGATAGTGGAAACTCAGGCAGGAGTGGAAACAGCGGTAATTTGAATTCGATTTAAAGTTTTCTCCTCTAACTCAACAACGGTTTTTTTGTCAAAGCAGCCTTTACCGGCTGCTTTTTTTTTGATTTAATCGCGGATTTCGAGGTTGTACTGGCGGCAGAGGGCGATCAGTTTTTGTTGGAAGCGATCGCGCACAGTGTCTGGAGACACAATGACGCAATCTTCGCCGTAACGAAATACCTCCCGAATCAGCCAGAAGGGATTGGAGACGCGCCGCACGACTTCTCGCACCTTGGTTTTTCCCTCTCCTAAGACTTCATCCTGAATATCCTTGTCCACTCTGCGTTCATAGGCTTTGATCAGTCCGCCCCGAAAGTGTAAGTACACTGCTAGATAATCTAAGCCTTCGCCCCGCCAGTGTCCACTTATAGGGACGATCGCTTTGATGTTGTCGAAGCGCAGACAGCGGTTGTGGATGAGTTCGGCAAAGTCGGGATTTTTGATGTCATCAGTCTCTTCGCACCAGATGTTGAGGTAAAAGCGTTTTTCTTCAAAAGACACCTCGGCGTATCGCACGGTGTACTCTAAGTCCTCTCCTTGGTTATTGCGGTAGAGGAGGTGAAATGGCTGTTGAGCCTTCCTGAGCTGATCCACGCGGGGACGCCATCCCTCACTGGGTTGACTAACCAGTTGCAGAATTGATTGACGCAGGGGAGCATCAAGGTTGCCCCGATCTAACATTAATGCTGCCAGGACTTCCGCGTCTCGAAGATGGCCTGAATCAACAAGGAGTTTAGCTGCTTGCTGCAAGGCTGCAACCTGCGTGGAGTTGAGGGTGAAGGGTTCACCAACTTCTATTCGGTGTTGGGCGATCGCCACCAGCAACCCGGATACGCTGGGGGATTTACCCCATTTGATACCGAGGCGAAGGGCGATCGACTCTAGCTGCTCCTTAGTACCCGATGGAATTGAAAGTGTAATTGTCTCTTTTTTGCGAACCATTAATAAAAGTGTAACTACATACTTGACAGATTGGGTTTTTAATGTCAATATAATTGTAGTGCAAGTGCAAAAACCAAAAACACCAGTTTCAGAAACATCGCCTGAGCGGAGAGCAGCATGAATACCGACTGTTGCTGAAGGGCAATAATAGGATGTAATGCAATCTTATGAGAGGTTTACAGAAGATTTTCTTAATTATCTGCGTTTATCTGTGTCGATCTGCCTTTCATCTGCGATCGATCTATCAATCAAAAATTTATCCAATTCGAGTTTACCCTACAAAAATCAACCATGCTCCAAATTTCCCCAACGCTGACTGAACTTCAGGAAATTGCTTCACAACTTCCCGAACAAATTCCTTACCTCAAAATGCTAATTCTCTTTGGTTCTCGCGCCCGAGGCGATACTCATCCTAAAAGCGATTGGGATTTTGCCGCACTTTACGATATGGAACTTAGAGAAGAATCTTGCAAAGATAGAGGATTTGCTTGGTTTGAAGTTCCTGTAATTTTGGGTGAAGCTTTTCGTCTCAATAGCGATGAAATTGATGTTGTTGAGTTAAATAGATGTTCTCCACTAATCGATCATTTCATTGCTCGTGATGGAATACTTATTTATGAAAAAGAGCCGGGTGAGTTCGAGAAGTTTACAGAAACTCATCTCATGAGTGATGCAGAGTTGAAAGAAACAGAACGTGAACTTCGCCAGAAAATTAATAATTTTCTTGAAGAATGGGGTGTAGTATGACTGCTTTAATATATTGCCCGCGGTATATCCAGCAGGTTGCTGAATATATTGCTAAATAAACCTGAAAACGGGTTTATGAATCTCCAAAGGTTGAATTACAACTATGACTAATTCCATCAAAATTAATTTCTGCAACCAATGGTTGCAGAAATTGGTGGGACGCACAATTTAGTCATTCTGGAGAAGTGTAAAGACGATCTAGAACGGGAGTTTTATCTCCGCATGGCGCACAAGTTTGGATGGACAAAAAAGGTTTTGCCTATACGCCTTTTCCTTGATATCAGCGATATTCAGCGTAGTGGATATGTTGAAAAGATTGAGGAGAAAGGGTTTTGCCCGACATCAGAAGGCGACAGCGTTTCAATCCCTAAGAGGTATTTAGGTATTTCTACCAGTGCAGCACTGAACTGCAACCTTTCTCCATATATATAGGATACACGATTTTGCTCGCCCGTCAAACTCAAGGCTACAGCAACGCGCTTATCATCGACTATCATAAGGCTACAGCAACCACTTGACATTTCACAGGAGAGGATGGCACGATGGGAACAACCTCAACAGACTTCTTATGGATATTCATCTCAACGACAGCGATATCTCTCAGATGCCAGAACTGCTAAGGACTTCGTTTCTCGACTGGCTGCCTCAATACCTCAAGACAAATACGTTACAGCCCGAAGTAGCAGTTCGCCAGCAGTCCAGCAAGCCAGAGACATCACCGACTCAGTTAACTCTCGATTTGGCACTTGCCAGTCAGACTTCAGAGGAGAAAGCAGACAACTCCCATGTCAAGCTAACTCAGCTATTCGATGCAGGTATCACCAAGCGAGGAATGCCTGTGCGAGTCAGACTGAAGCGGGATTTGGCACAAAAGTTAGGTCGTAACTATATCAATAGCCTGGAAATCTCCATCAAAGGAACCATTCTTTACGACGGACAAGATTTTGATAAACCGAGTCCATTGGCAGAAAAAGTAAATGGCAGTTCAGCTAATGGTTGGGAGTACATCGAGGTTAAGAAAAATGACCAGTGGATTTGTTTAAATGAATTACGTGAAATCTGGAGGAAGACCAATGACTAGAGATAATCTACTGTCCCGAATTTCGATCGATCCAAATATTTGTTTTGGAAAACCTTGCATTCGCGGCCATCGGATTTGGGTTTCCCTAATCCTTGACTACCTAGCTGGAGGAATGGCTGTTGAGGAAATCCTAGAAGCATATCCGAGCATAGAAAGAGAAGATGTATTCGCTTGTATTGCTTATGCTGCTGAAGTAACGCGAGATTATTATGCCGAAATTCCATTAGGAAAAAAGGAGGAAGCAGCAACGTGAAGCTAAAGCTAGATGAAAATGTCGATGTTCGCGTTATCACCTTTTTACGTTTGGCAGGGCATGACGTAGAAACAGTCGCAAGTGAAGGTTTGACTTCAGCACCCGATGTCGAACTTATTAATGTTTGTCGTCAAGAGGAAAGATGTTTAGTTACTGCCGATCGCGGTTTTGGCAATCGAATGCGGTTTAATCCATCTGAGTATGCGGGGATTGTTGTAATTCGGCTAACGCCTCGTGCCAATTTTACAGAGTGGAGAGAAGCAATAGAAACATTAATTCTCGGATTGCAGCAAGCAGAAATTATTGGCAAATTGTGGATTATTCGACAGGGCACTATTCAGGAATATCAACCCATTGAACCAGAGGAAACCGAATAATGCAAAGCATAAAAATTTAAATCTCACTCCTTAAATGAATTTATTAGAGCAAAATTATGTCAAGAAAAAGTCTGCTTTCTGATCAAGAAATAACAACTTTAGACGATCGCTATTTTGCAGAAATTCGTCCCCGGCTGTACGAACTGCATAGCAAACACTCACAGTACGGCAGCCGCCAAGGACGCACCCTCGCCGAACATCTCGATTCAGCTTGTCAGTTCGTCCTGACTGTTAGCAAACTTGCGGGAGTTCCCGACGACAAACGCGCGTGCATTCTGGCTGCAACCGCCGTTCACGATTTGAATAAGTTGGCAGACGACGGACGCAATGTTAAAACTTTAGCGCGCGATCGCACTTTTCTGCAAGAACAACTCGATCGCGCTTGTGTTGCCCAATTCGCCCAAACCGACGAACAACTCGAACTCATCCGCCGCCTGATAGAACGCCATTCCGGTCACAGCGCCAGCGACGGAGCCCGCTTTTTGCCGGAAGATCCCAACATCAAACGTTGGGCCGCGATGTTGATTGGCGGTGACTTATTCGACTTGGGAATTGAGGAAGAAAAACGCATTCGCAAAGTCGAAACCGAGTTAACAGTTGCGTTGCAGCGTCCCTGTAAGTTGTTTCATGTCAGCCTTTCCGAAGACCGAGGTTATTTGACTTCGCTGTTGCTGTCAGCTTGCGAAGAGGTTTTGCACGATCGCAATTTGCATACTCTCGCGATCGATCCCAACGGCCAGATTTTTGTCGGCGAAGCCTTTCCCGACGGCGATTTGAGCAAAATCATCGCTCAAAAATGGCAGCAAAAGATCGATCGCGTTTTTAGCAGCAACGTCGAACAACTCGTTAACGCCACCAAAGACGGCATCAAAATCGACCCGCAAGCCATCCAACAAAACCCCGAAGGAACCTTAGATGAAGTAGATAAATTACTGGTTAAAAAAGCCAGCGGTTACAAAGCCGAAAAAGTCGCCAAGGACATTGAAAAATACGGCGGCGATGCTGGAGAAACCGCCGTTATCGCCGCCGCCGCCGTCGGCTTGCATCCAGTATCAAATGCCGAAGAATTCGCCATCTCCGAGGGACTAAAAACCGCTTACCTCAGCTATCGGGCCGCCGAACTCAGCCCCAAAGATGTTTGGGATCGAATTGCCGCGCAAGTCGGGCTTTCTCCCGAACAGCGGGCTGCTTTAGAACCGTTTAACGCGCAGTACGGACGCTGTTTGTTTGCGGCCAAATCAATCGAGGGCGATCGCGAACAGATGCTAGAAAAGGTATTTGCTGCCTTAGAAGACTCATTTCAATTGCGTCCAACAGCAGAAGTAGAAGTCTCCGCAGAATTGGTGAATGCGGTTCGACAATTGCTTAACTTTTCCACACCCGCAAACTCGCAAGGTTTTAACGAACTAACAGCATATATTGAAGCCAACCCACGCCAGCGATGTTCCTTGGGCATAACATCGCTGCAAGTCGGCGAATTGAGTTCGCCAAAAATGCCGCCGGGAACCAAAGTACAAGCTTTTTCCAACCGCCTTCCCGGTGGTATGATTGCCGAACCCAAGCGGCGGGCAGATAACTTATCAGCGCTTGGTTATCAGTTGATGGCAGTTGGTGCAAACTTCCCGAATGCTGTCAAACAAGACCCGCTTTATCTGCACTTTGCCCTGCCAAAAGGTTCGAGTGTGGAACTAAGAACAATTTGGCAAAACTTTCTGAGAAAAACCGCAGCCAAGAACGAAGACGGCACAGTAACAGTTGATGAACTGCAACTTTACCGCGAAAACTTGCTAATTTTTCAATCCAACAAAATGGTAGGTTTAGCACTGCCAAAACGTCCTGAATTCATCAACTCAACGGTAACAATTCCCGTGCTTTGGGGAGAAGTTAATAACTCTGTGGCGTTGCTGAAATCGCTGCGACTGGCATTGGAAATGAGTTTAGCCTTTGATTTTGGTTTTCCCTTTGTTTTGAGTGCCAATCTGGAAGTCCAACCAACTTGGGACTTTTTCGCAAAAGTTGATGGAATTCCATCATCGTTGCAGCCGTTATTAGGAAACGGTCAGTATCGGCGGGACGGTCATTTTTCCGAAAAAGAACGATGTGCAGTAGTAACGGCAGAAAAAGTTTTAGAACGACTGCGCTGTGTTGGAAAATTAACAATTTCTGTAGCAAGTCTTAGGAAAAAAGATGATTGTCTGTACGACTTAGCGCGGGCAGCAACTCGTCCTCTTAGCTTGTATTACGTCCTGCTGCGCTGGATTTTACGGGAACAAGACGATCCTAATTTGGAGGCTATTTGGTCTCGCATTCGAGAACCTTTGAATACTTTATTGGAGAGTTTGATGTCTGAAGAACACGAAGTAATTAAACAGTACATGATGGAAGCTGCAAAAATTGCCGCCCAGTATAACTTACGGGGAAGTTCGTATAAACGTACTTCCCAAACAGAACCTTTTACCGCTTTCTTACAAGCGGTGAGATCCCGAAAACCTCATATGTCTTGGGATGTTATTTTTGCTGCACTCATCCAAGAGTATCGCATTCGCTTGGCAAGAATTCTAAAACAGTCACAAATCAGTCAAGAACGGGAGGAGCAAATTAAAAATTACTATCACGTCCTGAGAAAGCTTTTTCAAGAAGTTTATCATGAACGGGCTGACCGCTTATTGATCGATCGCAAAACTCTTGAAGCTGCTTACTTATTCTTTGTTAAAGAAGCACAGAAAGAATCAAAAACTGAATCTAAAACCGAATCTGAATCCACATCTGCAAACAACTAGGAGAATACAAAATGTCGATCGCAAAATTGCAACCATTCCTCGCCCCCAGCTACGAAAACTTTCCCAAAGGCCGTACCATTGGTATGGTTGTCCTTCGCACAACGCAATCGGAAACTATTTTCCGCACGGAAGGAACGGGCGAACCCATGTGCAGCGAATACGTGCAAGCTGGGATTGAAGATACCGAATCAATTCCTCGGTTGGTGATGACAAAACGCAAACAAGTTGCACCGGAAAGGCGGAAAGGACGAGAGTTTTTGCGATCGCACAATCTCCTTCATACCGCGAAAACCAATGAACTTTGCGCCCTCAATACCAATGCGCCTTGTGAAATGTGCGTTGATTGCTTCCTCTACGGCTTCGCGGCCGGTGGAGAAGGAGCACAAAAAAGCCGAGTCTGGACGGAAGATGCGTTTAGCGTGCTGCATTCAACAGAACTGATTGGCGATCGCACGATCAATGCTATTTTTGAAACCGGAACTATGCGCGATGAAAAAGGTAACGCTTCCACCGCCCTAAACACTAGCGAATACATCAAACCAGGGGTTCATTTCCTCGATATTCTCACCCTCAAAGATGTCACCGCTGACGAATTGCGCTACACCCTCGGCAACATTTTGCTAACGACTCGTTACGGTGCTGTTTCCAGCCGCGTCGGACGCATGGACAATCAAATTCTCGGTATCTTTGGCGGCATTGCTGAATTGCCTAGTTCTCTGGAATTGGTACAAGGAGTTTACGACAAACTGAAAGCCAAAAATACCGCCCTCGAACATCCTTTCAAGACTAAATCTTTAGTCGATGCAACTCAGGAAATTATCAGCACTTGGACAAACAAACGAGGTGTTTTTATGCAGTTGTCCGCCGCAGAACGTGATGAACTGATTGCGGATGTCGATCGCCATTGGTCGTTACCAGAACAAGAAACATTCCTCAAACGTTTGGATGAATCCTATGCACCCTGGCGCAAGGTGAAGAGTGAAGGAAGCGGGAAAAAAGGAAAGGGAAAAAAATCCGAATAATCGTAATTGTATGGGCGAGGATTTCGCCCTGCCTAAAATTAGGAAACAGGAGAAAAATCTACATCTTCATACAAGTCCTCGATCGCGCAGGAAAAACCCACGCTACTCAAATGAATTGTATCTCCTGCGTGATAGGGATAGAGAACCCATTGTCCTCGATCGTTGCGACGAAAACAATCGACTTGGATTCTAGTTTGGCTGATGAGTACGTATTCTTGGAGAGATTCTAAATGTCGATAATCAGCGAATTTGTCGCCACGATCGAAAGCTTCCGTTGTCGGAGATAAAACTTCCACAATCAAACAGGGATGACGCAAGAAATTGCTAAATTCCCTGTCCCGGCGATCGCAAGTAACGGCAATATCTGGATAGTAATAGGTATTAATCGACTCAATCCGAACTTTGGTATCGGAAATGTAGGGAAGACATCCCCGCCCGCGTAGGTGATTCCTCAGCAACGCATACAGATTACCCGCAATGAGTACATGAACATTACTTGCCCCTGCCATTGCATAAACATCACCCTGCCTGTATTCATGCTTGATCTCACTTTTTTCTTCTAGCTGGAGATACTCTTCTGGAGAAAGATAGTTTGAATTTTGACTTGCAACCATATTCTTCATCCCTTTTAATTGATGATTCAAAACCCGTCCAACTCTATTTTGACACATTCCACCGCACGGTTAATCGAACTGTGGTGCGCCGAACCGGTGTTCTTTGCCTCGCGAGAACTTTCTGATACTTATTATACCGAAAGTGCGATCGGCAATTATGCCCTAGCCTACGCTTTGGGTTGGGCGCGATCGCCCTATCGACTCACGGGACAAGACACCGGAAGACCCCGATATATTGAGGATTTAACGCCCCTTTCCGGTGAAAGCTACATCCTCCCCGCGTGGCCAGCGAACGGCACTGTATCCTTGCGATTTGAGCGGTTTAACGCCCTTTCTGACTCCTATTGGTATGCGATGACGAACAATCGCGTGGCAACAGCGCGGGAAGATGTACCACTGAGTCGATCGGGCAAAAAACCCAGTACCTACCGCCCCAGCAACTTCCCCCAAACCGGGCGATTGCGGATGATTGAACGGGGAAATCGGTTTCAAACATTGGTATTTGGCGATCGCGAATTACCCGAATACATTCGCGTCGGCAAATTCACCAGCAAAGTTCGCGTTGACATCCTTAAAAAATTCGATATTGTGCAACTTCCTAAAGGCGATTATCGCTGCAATACCTATCTCAGCGCGGCCGATTTACCTGCAAATATCGAACTCCTCGCTTTCGACTTAATTTCGATGCCGCCCGCCTCGTTATTGAAGAACCTTTCCTTTCGCGGTGAGGCGCTGCAAGCGGGCGATTTCATTCTCCCAGCTAACCTTGAATTTTGCGGTCAAAATCACAATGGATAATCTAAAAATTCAACTCGAACCAGCCAGCATTTCTGCTTGTAGCGAATTGCCGCCACAACTGGAATTTATGGGACAAGCCTTGCAGCATCAAGTCGATGTTTATGCAGCATCAGAAGATAACGATATAATTATCGATACCGCGCCGACGGGAACGGGAAAAACAAAAGCAGGATTGAGTGTTTTGCTGCACAATCCTCAACGGAATGCGATCTATATCGCGCCGACAAATGCCTTGATTGACCAGCAAACAAAAACCGCAGAAGAGTTTGTTCGTAAAGCAAATTTGCCGCATCTCGTCAAAGCAGCTTCTGCTAAACAAGTCAATTCGTGGTCAGAAGATTTAGTTGGGAAACGTTCTGGGGAAAAAATTTATAATGTTTTGCGAGAACCTGCGACAATCTTTCCCGAATGTGGCGGCGGTAGACCGATTTTGTTGGTGACAAACCCGGATATTTTCTATTATGCCACGTTCTTTGCATACAATAAGCTCGATCGCAGCAATATTGCTAGCGAATTTTACAGCAGTTTCTCAACGTTAATTTTCGATGAATTTCACCTTTACGATGCCAAACAGTTAGTCAGCTTGTTTTTCTATCTCGCTTTATCCAAAGAATTTGGTTATTTTCAGCACAACCGCAAAATTGTTTTGTTGACAGCAACGCCGGAACCTGCTTGCGATGAAGCCTTAAATGTTTTGGGAAAAAATGGTGTCAGAATTTAT
>JARCMA010000424.1 GCA_030248405.1 Microcoleus sp. MP8IB2.171 | reverse complement strand
CCCGATTTTACAGGAGTTTACTTTGCGGGCGATCGCGCTTTACTGTACCGCGTCAATCTGTGGTCGAGAACAATTTTTCGAGTCCTCATGCCGATCGCCGAATTTCAGTGTTACAACTCAGATATGCTCTACGGCGCAGTCCAGAGAATTCCTTGGGACGAATATCTAAATCCTGATAATACCTTAGCAGTCAACTGTACAGGTGGCAACGACAAGTTAAATCATACTCACTTTACAGCTTTGCAGGTCAAAAATGCGATCGCCGACCAACAGCGCCATCAATTCAACAAGCGTTCGAGTGTTGATGTCGAGAATCCCGATTTGCTGATTAATATTCACATTCATCGCGATCGAGGTATCTTAAGTTTAGACAGTTCTGGTGGCAGTTTGCACAGACGGGGATATCGGCCTGCGGTAGGGCTAGCTCCCCTCAAAGAAACCCTAGCTGCGGCCTTGTTAGACATGGCAGAATGGACACCAGATTTGCCATTTTTAGACCCGATGTGTGGCTCAGGAACTTTGCCTTTGGAAGCGAGTTTAAAGGCTTTGAATATTGCACCGGGATTGTTTCGAGACAAGTTTGGATTTATGACTTGGCGAGATTTTGACGAACCTTTATGGGATAAATTGTGGGCCGAAGCGGAAAACAGCGAATTACCTGAACTTAAGCAAATAGTTGTAGGATGCGATCGCGATTCTGATATGATAACCCAAGCTCGTACCAATGCACAACAAGCAGGTCTTGCAGGTAAAATCCAGTTTGCTAGAACCGAGTTATCCGAATTAGAACCACCATCAGACAGCGGCATTCTGATATGCAATCCTCCCTACGGAGAGCGACTGGGAGACGCTAGCGAATTAGGAGAACTTTATAAAATGTTAGGCGATATTTTCAAGCAGCGTTTTAAAGGTTGGAATGCGTTTATTTTGACAGGAAATAAGGAGTTGGGGAAACAAGTTGGACTCAGGACATCAAAGCGAATTCCAGTGTACAATGGGTCGATTCCTTGTACTTTGCTCAAGTATGAACTGTATTGAATATTTCTGGTAAATATCAACTATATCTGATAAGGGCGCGTATTGATTGGAAAAGGTTAGGCAAAATGAAAATCTTTGAAGTAGACAGACACAAGCTCATATTGGGAGATGCGTTAGAAGTCCTTTCTAGTGAAATTAAAGACAACTCAATTGATTTAATTTTTGCCGACCCTCCCTATAATATTGGCAAGGACTTCAATGGTTTTAAAGATAAGTGGGAATCTGAAAGCGCTTATTTAGAATGGAGTTATACTTGGTTGAATTTATGTATTGATAAGCTCAAGCAAAACGGCAGCTTGTATTTGATGGCATCCACTCAATGTATGCCTTACTTTGATTTGTATTTGCGCGATCGTTTAACCATTCTTTCTCGCATAGTGTGGTATTATGACAGTTCGGGTGTCCAAGCAAAAAAATATTATGGTTCTCTATACGAACCTATTTTATATTGTGTCAAAGACAAACGAAATTATACATTTAATTCCTCAGATATTCTGGTAGAGGCCAAAACCGGATCTGTTAGAAAACTAATTGACTATCGCAAGTCTACACCATCAGTATATAATTCTGAAAAAGTTCCAGGTAATGTATGGGAGTTTCCGAGAGTCAGATATCGTATGCCCCAATATGAAGATCATCCTACCCAAAAACCAACATCTTTGTTAGAAAGAATTATTAAAGCAAGTAGTAATGAGGGAGACGTTGTACTAGATATATTTTCTGGAACTTTTACTACATCATTTGTTGCCAAACAGCTTAATAGAAAGTCAGTCGGAATAGAATTACAAGAAAAATATGTAGAAATAGGATTAAATAGATTACAGATTACTTCTGATGACAATCAGCAGGCTCAAAGCTCCGAAGTCAATTCACTTGCAAGTTCACCAAAACAACTAACACTCAATTTACAATTTTGATAAAATGGAACACGAATTTACAAAAACAATTAAAAAAGTTTTACAAGAAAACTTTGGTGCGTCGGGCGAGCAAATATTTGCTGGAAGCGAGCTAATTCAATATTTGAATATCAAAACTAAATCTGCAAATAAAGGCTCAAAATCAAGAGGGAGTTTTGCCAATTTATACGGTATATATGTTTTAGTTGAAGACTATTTTTCAAGAGATTTTCATCAAAGCGAGATGTATTCAGATTATGAAGGTGCAGTTTATACAAATATTTTTAAGAGACAGCGCGAATTACCGTTTGGACAAAAGCTTCAGAACCATGCTTTGAACCACAGACTTAATGAAGAATTTAAAAGATATTTTCCTACTTGTGACTTCATCCCTATTCTGAGAAATCCGAAAACTAACAGGTATTGGTTTAACGAAAATTTATTAAAAGTTAAAATTCAGGAAAACGTACATAATATAGCGGAAACAGTAATTCAAATTATTGATGCCTACGTTGAAGCTAAGAGAGATAGCTTTGAAAAATTTCTTCAACTTTGTAAAGAGGCTCAAGCATTGACAGAGGGTCAAGTAATAGAGTTTATTAAACAAATACTCGCACCAACGGTAGATGCTAGAATCTTCGAGATCGTCAGCTACAGTATATTAAAATACTACTATAGTGACCGATCGATTTATTGGGGTTATGAGGTTGATCAGCTCCAGCAAGAAAATTTAAAACTGTTTAAAACAGGTCGGACAAATGCAAATGATGGTGGCATTGATTTTGTAATGAAGCCTCTGGGACGGTTTTTTCAGGTGACAGAAACTGTAGATATGAATAAATATTTCCTAGACATTGATAAAATTGAAAAGTATCCGATAACATTTGTCGTTAAATCTTCAGATTCTGATATTGAAATTAAATCTAAAATTGAAGCACAAGCTCGAAAACAGTATTCAATAAATGCAATAGTTTCACGTTACATGGAATGTATAGAAGAAATAATTAATGTTGCTATTCTTATCGAAAGATTTGAAGAGGCTGTTGCCAAAGGATATTTAAATAATATGTTGAACGAAATTATTAAGCAGAGCAGATTGGAATTTAATTATGAAGATGAGGAAGAAAGTCTGGAAATGGAACTGTTAGAGACTTCCCTCGAAGATGAATGATTCAATTTAACCAGGTTAAGTTTGTAATAAGGACTAAGAGTCCTTATTACAAAAGCAACTTAATTACTGAGAATTAATGCTCGATTTTGACCGAAATAATCTTATCGCTTTGGCGGATAGCATTGACTACAGACATATCCTCAGTTTTGCCAAAAGTTGTGTGAACTCCATCTAAATGCGACTGGGGAGAATGGCAAATAAAGAATTGGCTGCCGCCCGTATCTTTACCTGCATGAGCCATCGATAAAGTTCCTGCCAAATGTTTGTTCGAGTTGATTTCACACTTGATTTTGTAGCCGGGGCCGCCGGTTCCAGTACCTTTTGGACAGCCACCTTGAACCATAAAGTTAGGAATGACTCGGTGAAACGCTAATCCGTCGTAAAAACCTTTTTCTGCCAAGTCAACAAAATTCTTAACTGTGTTAGGCGCATCTGCATCAAACAATTCCAAATTGATTGTGCCTTTGTTCGTTTCCATAATCGCGCGGGTCATGATTTTTTCCTTACTTTCTAGAATGAGTGTGTTGTCAGCATATAAATTGCGGACTTCGCTTTCATAGCGACAGGTTTCAAGCTGTCGTTATATTTTGACCTTCAAAAGTGTAGCATACTCCGGTAACTTTCATAAGACTTATGCACGCTTTCTGAGGAAACCCGGTTTCTAGCGAGAAACCGGTTTTCTTACTATAAGTCCTATTTTAATTACTGGTGACTTTTTTGCGATCGGGTTCTTCCTGCATATCATTCATATTAAAAATGAAAGGAACCCGACTCGAACCGCTGCCCATAACCAGCACTTTTGGCATCTGAGCGCCGCCGCTTCTCCAAGCTTCAATCGCCTCTTTTTGCAGCACCAAATCGCCGCCCTGAGCCTTCAAAGTTTCCGCCAAAAGTCTTTGAGCTTCTGCCCTACCTTGAGCGCGGTTAATGTCAGCTTGAGCCTGTTGTTCTGCTTCCTGAGCAACATAAACAGCCCTTTGCGCCCGCTGTTCAGCAACCTGTTTCTCCTCAACCGCTTTCGCAAAATCTGTGGAGAATCGAATGTTGACAACGCTTGTATCCAGCACGATTACATCATACTTTGATAACCTTTCCTTAAGTGCACTATCAAAATCTCGTTTCAGTTCACTTCTTTGAGTAATAGATTGTTCTGCGGTTCTCAGTGCAGCGGCTGTTTTAAATGCTTCTTGCGTCTGAGGAGCAATAATTTTTGAGACTATATTCTCCAAAGTTCCTTGAGTCCTTCTGATCTCCACTATTTTCTCAGGATCGAGGCGAAAGTTAATCGCAAAACTAGCATTTAAATCCTGAAGGTCTTTAGTCGCACTCTGGGCGGGAACTTCAAATTTTTGCACGGTTACATCGTACACATCTACCTTGGATATTAGCGGGGGTCTGAGGTGAAACCCCTCTAACAATGCTCCATCTGTGGCTTTTCCTAAAACGCTAACCACCCCTGCTTCACCTGGATTGATGATGACAAAAGAGTTTAAGGCGATGAGTAGCGCGCCTACTAATAGAATCCCAGCGAGGGCTGATGATATGCTCTGAAAACTTTGATTTTTCAACTTACACGCTCCTTTGTGATGATTCCATTATAATGGTTAAATAGATTCGGGCGCATCTAAAGTCTAAAATCTAAAATTACAATCTAAAATGGATGGGGTTGCCTCTGAAATCTCAAATCTAAAATGGATTGGCTGATGAGCAAAATTGTTAAATATCCTAGAACTTATCACATCGAAGGTTCGCGTTTCCAACCAGGTGATGAAGACCTCGACAGCGTGCCATTTAGCGCCTTGAGCGATCGCCCTCTAATTCTAGAAGAAAAGGTAGACGGCGCTAATACAGGCATCAGCTTCGCACCCGATGGACAAATGCTGCTGCAAAGTCGCGGCCACTATCTCACCGGCGGGCCCAGGGAAAAACATTTTAACTTATTCAAACAGTGGGCTTTCAGTCTCAGCAGGCCGCTGGGAGAAGTGCTGGGAAATCGCTACATTCTTTACGGCGAATGGCTTTATGCGAAACACACTGTTTTTTATGATTTTTTGCCGCACTATTTTATGGAATACGACGTGCTGGACTTAGAAACCAGTCAATTTCTGAGTACAGAATCCCGCCGCAATTTGTTAAGCGGACTGCCGTTAGTGTCAGTTCCCGTGCTGTTTTCTGGAGTGCTAAAATCGCCCAAGCAAATGATGCAGTTTATGGAAAAATCTAATTTTATTCAACATGGACATTTGGAACGCTTGCGTTTGTACTGCGGGGAATTGGAATTGGATGAAGAGCGGTGTTTGAAAGAGACTGATAAGAGCGATCGCATGGAGGGTCTGTACATTAAAGTCGAAGAAGATGGAATTGTCAAGGCGCGTTACAAGTACGTGCGCGCTAGCTTTTTAACAGCTATTAAAAATGCGGAGGGACATTGGCTGAATCGTCCGATTGTACCGAATATTTTGCGTCCCGGCGCAGATTTATTTAATTTTACTTAAAAACTCCTAAGAGTCGGCGGTTGAAACCGCTCCTATACAAACGATGTCCGCCTTCGCGGACTAAGAAATTACGTTATTAACAAATAGGTGAAACAATGACTGCTATATTATCACAATCCCGATCTTGGACTTTTCCCTTTTGTCCAGAACCGCCCGATTGGTTCCTGGATTGGGACAGCATTCAAAATCATTTCGATTGGATTCAAAACTTAAAAGGATGTCAGCAAGACCCGATTTATCACGCCGAAGGAGATGTTTTTATTCACACCAAAATGGTCTGCGAAGCCTTAATATCTTCTCCAAATTGGCGACAACTTCCCGAAAAAGAACGATCGATGCTTTTTGCCGCCGCTTTGCTGCACGATGTCGCCAAACCAGCCTTTACAAAAATAGAAGCCGACGGCAGAATTAGCTCAAAAGGTCACGCCCGCCAAGGTGCGAGAATGGTCAGACAAATTTTATCTCAATTCGAGCCGCCAGTGCAGTTTGAGATTCGCGAAACAGTGGTGGCGATCGTCAAATTCGGCAGTTTACCCATCTGGCTGATCGACAAACCCAATCCCCAGCAGTCTGTAATTAAAGTCAGTCAAGTTGTCCGCTGCGATTTCCTCGCACTTTTAGCCGAAGCAGACGTGCGCGGCCGACAGTGTAGCGACAGACAAGAATTGCTCGATAAAATAGAACTATTTCGCGAGTTTTGTCAAGAAAATAATTGTTTGGATTCTCCCCGACAATTCCCATCAGCACACAGCCGATTTATTTACTTCCGCAAAGAGAACGGCAACCCGGATTACGAAGCATTTGACGACACTAAATGCGAAGTAATTTTGATGTCTGGCTTGCCAGGAAGCGGTAAAGATTATTGGATTCGGAAAAATCTCGCAGATTTGCCAGTAATCTCGCTGGATGCACTGCGAAAAGAGATGAATGTCCCTCCAGATGAAACTCCCGGCAATGTAATAATGGAAGCCAAAAATAGAGCGCGGGAATATATGAGAGTGGGGCGTTCTTTTATCTGGAATGCTACCAACACTACTAAACAAATGCGCCAGCAATTAATTAATTTTTTTGCCGATTATCAAGCGCGAATTCGCATTGTTTACCTGGAAGTTCCTTTGGATGAAGTATTGCAGCGGAATCGATCGCGCATAGCAACAGTACCGGAAGCAGTCATTCGCAAGTTAGCTGCGCGACTGGATATTCCAGACATCACAGAAGCACATCAAGTCGAGTGGATCGTTAACAATTAATCTCCCTTTTTACCTAAAACTGTTAGAGCCCCGACTTCTTTAAGAAGTCGGGGCTCTGGGTATTAGGTTGGGGGTTTCCCTTGAATCAATGAGTTTGATAATTTTCCTCAGTCCAACAGCGCGGCAGAGTTTCACCGGAAGGAAACACTAAATTACTTTTTGCAAAAGTTGCTGTCTCTTGCTCTTCCTGACCAGCTTGATTTTTTCCCGGCACTTCATTTTTTGTAGGGCTGATTAAAGCCTCTACATCGAGGATTTCTATCAAGTCGCCTGATTCTTTTTCTTGTAAAAGCATAGTTTTTCCTTGAAGGGTAAATGCGAGTTAGGGTTTGAGGACAACTTTGATGCAGTTGTCTTTTTTCTGTTTGAAAATCTCGTAGGCGTGGGGCGCTTCATCCAATTTCATTCGGTGCGTAATTACAAATGACGGGTCAATTTCGCCCTTTTGAACGCGATCGAGCAAAGGCCGCAAATAGCGGTGAACGTGCGTCTGTCCCATTTTCATGGTCAAGCCTTTGTTGAAAGCTGCACCCAGGGGCACTTTGTCAACAAAACCGCCGTAAACGCCGGGAATTGACACTGTGCCACCTTTGCGACAGGCGAGGATTACTTGTCGCAGGGCGGTAGGTCGATCGCTCTCCAAGCGCACAGCTTGCTTAGCTTTGTCGTACAAAGCATCGAGTCCAGTACCGTGGGCTTCCATTCCCACCGCGTCGATACAGGCGTCTGGCCCGCGTCCCCCCGTCATTTCGGTGACAGCTTCCCCGGCGTCCATTTCTTCGTAATTGATGATTTCAGCCCCAGCCGCGGCCGCCATTTGCAAGCGTTCCGGTACCCTGTCGATCGCAATTACTCGATCGGCCCCCAACATAAACGCGCTTCTGATCGCAAACTGTCCAACCGGCCCGCATCCCCAAACAGCAACTGTATCTCCCGGCTGAATATTGCAGTTTTCGGCCGCCATATAACCGGTTGGAAAGATAT
Organism: Microcoleus sp. MP8IB2.171; assembly: GCA_030248405.1. GTDB lineage: Bacteria > Cyanobacteriota > Cyanobacteriia > Cyanobacteriales > Microcoleaceae > Microcoleus. The sequence continues at coordinate 12,032 of JARCMA010000424.1, read as the reverse complement.
CAGTGAGGAACAATACTTGTTCGTCCGAAAGTCCGTCAGGAATTTTTAAAGGGCCGACATCTGCAAACGGAACCCGCGCGTATTCTGCTTGACCTCCTGCATAGCCGCCCGTTAAATGTGAGTAGCCAAACAGTCCCGCCGGCGAATGACCGTAGATTTTTTCAGCCAACGCAGCATTGGGGTTGGAGTTGTCGCACAGCGACCACAAATCGCGGTTGCAAAAGAAGCAACTGCCGCAAGAAATAGTAAAAGGAATGACGACGCGATCGCCCTTTTTTAAGTTCTTGACTTCGCTGCCGAGTTCGACTACTTCCCCCATGAATTCGTGGCCCATGATGTCACCCGATTGCATCGTCGGGATGAAGCCATCGTAGAGATGCAAATCTGAGCCGCAGATTGCTGTAGACGTGATTTTAACTATCGCATCGCGCGGATTGATAATTGTTGGGTCTGGTACATTATCAACTCGCACATCATTTGCTCCGTGCCAGCAAAGAGCTTTCATTAGTTCGTTTTCCTCTAGTTAACTACTAGCTAGCAGATTTTTGATTCTAAATCTTAAATTTACTACGCCGATAAATTACCTGCTTGGATGTTTTAATTTTAAGCATATAAAATATATTCTCTCTCTATCCGAGGTATAATTTACAAATCTATCTTCCGGCTGTTTTAAATAACAAAAATGTAAAGTTTATCCCCAAAGAAAGTGCGGGAGATTTAACGTTCTTTTGTTAACCCCCAACAGTTATAGCAAGCGCGCCCGACTTTTAGGACGTTCTTAATTACTGAAACCCTTGCTTCTTCCTTCTTCCTTCTTCCTTCTGCCATAACAGCTAACAGGGAGATGGATGAGGTTGTTTTTGTCGAGCGCCGATCGCTCCCTTCTCACAATCAATAAAATTTTCGCACTTTCCCTCACTGTAGCCGATATTTTGGCTCACTTGAGATAAAGAGCGACCGAAAACTTCTCAAGTAAAAGCGGGTTTATCAATTATTAAGCAGGGTGCGTGGCTTTTGTATAGCTCAACACTAAACCCTAATCTGGAGAATCCTGCACCCTGCTTAAGGAGGATTAATCGTCAAATATTGTATCATTAGTTATAGCTAAAAGCCGAGCTTGCGCTAAAGTTGTTAAAGATTAAAATTTATCGATCGCCTTTTATGCCTTACACTGCATCTACCCCAACAGACCCCAATCAACCCAACATCCGCAATGCCGACCACCGCCTACTAGAATTCACCAAGCTGACGCCGATGATGCAGCGGTATGTGGAAGTGAAAGAACAGTATCCCCACGCACTTTTATTGTTTCGAGTCGGAGATTTTTTTGAGTGTTTTTTCCAAGATGCAGTTACTATTTCGCAGGAATTAGAACTTGTTTGTACGAGTAAAGAAAGTGGCAAAGAAATTGGACGAGTGCCGATGACAGGAGTGCCGCACCACGCCCTCGACCGCTACAGTTCTCAGTTAGTAGAAAAAGGGTATGCTGTGGTAGTTTGCGACCAAGTTGAAGATGCTTCGATTGCTGCTAAAGAAGGCCGCCAAGTCAAGCGCGAAATTACCCGCATTCTCACTCCCGGAACTTTGACGGATGATGGAATGCTCAAACCCAGACAAAATAATTTTTTAGCAGCAGTCGTCATCGCTGGGGAACATTGGGGATTAGCTTATACAGATATTTCTACGGGAGAATTCGTCACTACCCAAGCAGACAGTTTAGAACAATTAACCCTAGAATTACTGCGTTTGCAGCCTTCGGAAGTCTTGGTACCGACTAATGCGCCGGATTTGGTGACTATGTTGAGGCCCGGAGAGAAATCCGAGCATTTACCCGATTGTTTGCCGAATTCGTTTTGCTATTCTTTGCGGTCGCAAATTCCGTTTACTTTGTCCGAAGCAAAACAGAGAATCCTGCAAAAGTTCAAAGTGCGATCGCTCGAAGGCATGGGATGCGGACACCTTTCCTTCGCAGTGCGCGCCGCCGGCGGTTTGCTGCAATACCTCGAAGAAACCCAAAAGGAAAAAGCTGTTTCTTTGCAAAGATTGCACACTTACACACTCACCGATTTTCTCATACTCGACTACCAAACCCGCCGCAATCTCGAAATTACTCAAACAGTGAGAGATGGGGTTTTTCATGGTTCGCTGCTGTGGGCTATAGACAAAACCAGCACCGCAATGGGAGGCCGCGCTTTGCGTCGCTGGGTGCTGCAACCTTTGCTCAACATTAAAGGCATTTGCGCCCGACACGACACGATTCAAGAATTAGTAGAAAATAACGCCCTGCGCCAAGATTTGCAGCAGTTGCTGCGCCAAATTTACGACATCGAAAGACTGACAGGCCGCGCTGGTTCTGGAACAGCTAGCGCGCGGGATTTGGTCGCTTTAGCTGATTCTCTCTCGAAACTGCCGGAATTAGCCTCGATCGCAGCCCAAGGGCGATCGCCCTATTTGAAAGCACTGCAAAATGTACCGCCAATTTTAGAAGAATTAGCAAGTAAAATTCACGCTCATTTAGTTGATGAACCGCCGATTCTTTTAAAAGAAGGAGGTTTGATTCGTTCGGGAATCAATGCGATGCTAGATGAAATGCGCCACACTGCATCAGCAGACATAGCATGGGCGAATAATTTAGAGCCAAATGAACGGAAACGCACCGGAATTGCTAATTTAAAAGTAGGGTACAATAAAGCTTTCGGCTATTACATCAGCATTCCCAAATCGAAAGTTGACCAAGTACCGAAGGACTACACCCGCAAGCAAACTCTCACTAATGAAGAACGCTACAGTACAGAAGAATTAAAAGAAAGGGAAGTGCGAATTCTGACAGCGCGGGAAGATTTAAATCAATTGGAATACGATATTTTTGCTAAAGTGCGATCGGAGGTAGGAGAACACTCCGAAATTATTCGCAACGTTTCCCGCGCGGTGGCGGCGGCGGATGTTTTGTGTGGTTTGTCAGAAGTAGCAGTTTACCAGAATTACTGCCGCCCGACTATGACAGAAAGTCGGGAAATTAAAATTATTGAAGGTTGTCATCCTGTGGTGGAAAAGTCTTTGCCGCCGGGATTTTTTGTTCCGAATTCGGCTTTTTTGGGTCGAGAAGCATCGCTAAACCGCCCAGATTTAATTATTTTAACCGGCCCGAATGCTAGCGGGAAAAGCTGCTACTTGCGGCAGGTGGGTTTGATCCAGTTAATGGCGCAGATGGGCAGTTTTGTGCCGGCGAAAGCTGCGACTTTGGGAATTTGCGATCGCATTTTTACCCGCGTCGGCGCAGTAGATGATTTGGCAACCGGTCAATCTACGTTTATGGTGGAAATGAACGAAACTGCAAATATTCTCAATCACGCAACGCCGCAATCATTGGTGTTGTTAGATGAAATTGGCAGGGGAACGGCGACGTTTGACGGACTTTCGATTGCTTGGTCTGTGGCAGAATATTTAGCAAATGAGATTCGGGCGCGGACAATTTTTGCGACTCACTATCACGAGTTAAATGAGTTAGCTTCTATTTTAGATAATGTCGCAAATTATCAAGTAACAGTGAAAGAATTGCCCGATCAAATCGTATTTTTGCACCAAGTTCAGCCGGGAGGTGCTGACAAATCTTACGGAATTGAAGCGGGGAGATTGGCCGGTTTGCCGCCGTCGGTGATTGACAGGGCGAGACAGGTGATGAAGCAGATTGAGAAACATAGCAAAATTGCGATCGGGCTACGAAAGGGTGTTAAAAAAGATGGTAAAAAAGAGTCTGAGGGCGAACAGTTGGATATTTTTGATGATTGAAATTTCCGGTGGTAAAAAAAGTTTGTAGTAACTTCTATATTGCACCATTTTCAATAAGCCTTTCAGGGGCGGGCAGGATGCCCACCCCACAAGAAAATTTAATTTTTGTGGCACAGGCATCCTGCCTGTTCTTGAGCATGGTGCAATATCTCAGTTACTACTTTTACAACAAACCAGGAACTCTGCAACAACTCTAACGTCCATTTTGCAACTTTCTTACCTCTTTGTGTACGCTCATCCCAATTTCCAAAGCCTCATTCAACAACCGCCCGTATTCAGTAGCCCGATCGCTCACATCCACGGCCATCAAAGCAGCCAAGTTAGTTTCAATATTAGCAAATAACTCGTAACGGCGATCGATAAATCTCTGATTTTCCCTGAGAATCCTCTCTGTTTTCAAAGCACAGACTAAACTTTCTCTAGTAATTTTTAATGCCTCAATTGCATCTTGTCGATTAATTAAATTGGCTTGTAAATTGCCAGCAGCCGTTAGGCGATCGATAATATCTAAAGCCTGAATCACCTCATGATATTTCTCAACTTCATCCAGCAGACCCGCCAGCGTTGCCAGAGGCTTTGCCTTCACCCATTTATAGACATTCCAAGCAATAGTAATTGCCAGCGACAAACCAAAAGTTAATTGTAAAACCCTGACAAATATCTCAGCATCGCTAAATGAACCAACTTGATGTTTATTGACCAGCAAAGCCACAGGCAGCGAGACAACAAGCGTCACGCAAAATATCAACAACTCATGGAACAAAAGAGCAAACAGCTTTTTGCAGTCCCGGAGTGCCGCAGGTCGGTAAAAATCCGCTGCAAAACCGTCGCTCAAAGCTATTCCGCTCAAATCCTCTAACTCTATTTCAGGAATTGTCAACTCATCCAAATCTGCTTGTATCACTCTTTAAAATCTCCTTAAATTGCGATTAATTACGATCCTCCCAGAGACATAATTGATTGCCACAGACTCATATAAAAATTGCTTTCTCGGTTTCGGAACAGTTCAAAAGCTTGGCCAGGTGCGCCAAAAAACGGTCTCAGCGTCCATCCCAATTGACTGCCAACAAACGCATAAAGTCCCAACCAGAAGCGCAAAATATTTAGCCTGATGTCTTTGCCTTCGGCATCTTGTTCGGACAGAAAGTGCATTCCTTGATAAATGAAACTTACCCCCAAAAATCCTGTAATTGCCATGATTGCAACATTCAACAGTAGATAAAAATTGTAATTGGTACTACTTATGAGAAAAAACAGACTGATAGGCGCAAATCCAAGCAGCAAAACGCTAATCATCGCCATCGATGTCATCAACAATGTCAAATACTGTTCAAAAGTTCGTTTTGAACCAAACATGACATTAAAAAAGTATAGTGTGGGAAAGCAGATAATCAGTGTCAGCAAGTAAAGTGCTGGCAACTTGATTGCTGAAACCAGACATTGCATCCACGTACTAGATGCACCTAATATTGCTCCGTAAATCCCAAAAAATATGGTACTGGAAATCAACAAACCAAAAATTTTTGATTTGAGCTTGACACCTTGGCGAATTTCTTCGAGAAACTGTTGCCGTTCCCGCAGCAAATACATTACTACTGAAAAATATTTCACGGGCCCTCCTTTTGACTGATGCGATTCCGAATCAGTCATAACTCAAGCTGAGTTCGATCGGCAATCTTGCCAAATCAGGGCACTCTATGTTAACTCATTATTCTTGTACCCAGCTCACCACAAGCTGAGATGTGGAGGCGTTTTGAGAGATACTTGCAAAGCTAAACGCCTCAAACTGAATACAGTTATGCTTTGTATTCAATTTGTATTCATTTGTCTCCAAATTGTCTCCAAAAAGGGCGATCGGGTACTCATTGGATACTCAGTTGATACTCAGTTTGGTCGTTCCGTCGTCAAATCGTAGTCATTTTGTATTCAATTTCTAGTCAATTTCTAGTCAATCCGACCGCTCGACAACCGAGAAAATCAACAATAAAAAACCTCAAACCGTTGATTTATCGTTGGTTTGAGGCTCATATATTCGTAAGCGGGCAGCGGGAATCGAACCCGCATAGTTAGCTTGGAAGGCTAAAGTTTTACCACTAAACTATGCCCGCACACAGAAACTAAACATACCACAAGTCTCTGGGGATTGCAATAGGCCTGTGCAAAATTTTTGAATACCTCCCTCACACTGGCTGAATCGGGACTTGCGGCTCGATCGCCCGATCGCGCCTAAAATCCCCGTCTCGGATGCTCGGTAAGGCTTTACGGATGAAAATAATCGTAAATTTGAGCAGCCAGACGCGGGCCAATCCCAGAAACTTCTGCCAACTGTTCGGGAGTCGCTAAACGGAGGTAGTCGATCGACCGAAAATGTGCTAACAACAGTTTTTGTCGGTGGTGTCCCAATCCCGGAATGTCATCTAAGCGCGATCGCTTCATTCTCTCGCTTCTTCGATCCCGGTGAAAACTCACAGCAAATCTGTGCGCCTCATCCCGCACCCGCCGCAATAACTGTACACCAGGCTGCTCAGAATTAGTTGGCAGCGGCAAAGATTCCCCCGGCAAAAATATCTCCTCTCGCTGCTTTGCCAAACTGACAACGCGCAACTCTTCTAGCAAATTCATCTCCCGCAAAACAGCCACAACGGCTGACAGTTGACCTTTGCCACCATCTATCATAATTAAGTCGGGTTTGTCGGAAATAGTATGAGAAACCGAAGACAAACTACTAATTTCTTCCGGTTCTCCTACATTACTCAATTCATCTTCCTTCTTTCTTCTATCCGTTAAATCCCGTACATTGCTCGTTGCCGAACTTCTTTCTTCTTCCTTCTTCCCATCCGTTAAATCCGCTACCGAACTTCCTTCTTCCTTCACTCCTCGGAATCGGCGACCGATAACTTCTGCTAAACTAGCAAAATCATCAGAATGACCCGATTTAATTTCAGGATTTTTAATTTTGTAATGGCGGTAGTGCTGATTAGCCGGCAAACCGTCAATAAATACGACGCGGGAAGCTACGGCGTCAGAACCTTGAATATGAGAAATATCGTAACCTTCAATGCGGCGAGGAACTTCTGGCAAATCGAGAATTTCTGCTAAATCTTGCATTGCTTGAGAATTGCGATCGCTCAATCTTTGCATTCTCGCCAATTCATACTCAGCGTTGCGTTCCACCATCTCAATCAACTCAGCCTTAGTTTGCCGCTGCGGCGTCAAAATCGTAACTTTTCGCCCCTTACGGTTGCTCAACCAATCTGCTAATATTTCCCCTTCTGGCAATTCGTACTGTACTGAAATTTCGCTGGGAATTTCTACAGATTCGACATTTTGATAATGTTCCTCCAACACCCGCTGCAAAATTGCTCCCGGTTCCACACCGCATTGAAATTCCCATTTCCCGATTCGTGATTCCTGGGAAGAAGGCGAACTATTTTCACTCACATTTTCTGGCAGCAAAGGCGTTGGAGATGCAGGCACATCAGCCATGAATCCCAATCTGCCGACTAATTGACCAGCGCGAATCTGGAATAATTGAATGCAGGCGTGCTGGGTATCTGCTGCAAGGGCGATCGCATCTCTGGAAACAGTATCGTCGGGCAAAGACACTTTTTGACCCGCACTCAAAGACTGCAAACCCTTAATTTGGTCGCGAATACGCGCCGCCGTTTCAAAGTTTAAATCTTCCGCCGCTTGTTCCATTTGTGGCGCTAACAAATCGAGTAATTCCTGAGCTCTTCCCTGGAAAATCATCGCTACTTTTTGGATGATTTTTCGGTATTCCTCCGGCGAAGTTAACCCTTGACAAACGCCAACGCAGCGCCCGATGTCGTAGTTCAGACAGGGACGGTCTTTAAATAGGGGTTGAGGGCGCTGTCGCAGCGGGAAAATCCGCTTAATTAAATGCAGCGTACTCCGCAGCGCCCCTGTATCAACGTAGGGGCCGTAATAGCGGTCTTTTGCACTACCTGCCCGGCGTTTGCGGGTGATAAAAATGCGCGGGTATTCCTCCGACCAAGTGATGCACAAATAAGGATATTTTTTATCATCTTTCAGGAGGACATTAAAGTAAGGTTGGTGCTGTTTTACGAGGTTTGCTTCTAACGCTAAAGCTTCCGCTTCTGTGTCGGTGGCGATGAATTCAATTTCGCGCACTTGCTGCACCATCATCGCGATGCGGGGACTGAGATTTTGGCTTTCGCGGAAGTAGGAACGGACGCGGTTTCGGAGTCTTTTTGATTTGCCGATGTAAAGGATGCGATCGCTCTCATCGCGCATTAAGTATACACCAGGAACTGCCGGAATTTCTTTGAGGCGGCTTTCTAGGCGTTCTGCATCTTTAATTAGCGGCAGTGTTTTTATTGATGGCATATAAAATCGATATTTTCTGACTTATATCTACCATTGTAACGCTGTCAGTAGAATCATATTGTGTCCGGTAGTATTGGTTGTGTATATAATTCGTAGGGGAGAAGCATTCGGGCGATAATTATTGCAATAAATTTTAGACTTGTATCCGTTGGCGCAGCCTGCCGCAGGCATATGCTTCGCCCCGGCCCTACGCAATTGATACAAGCGGATATGATATCAATCTTAGGAACCCTATTTACTCTTCAGTCTCGCGTTGCGCGGACTTCGTTTGTGTAGTCGCGGTTTCAACCGCCGAGTCCTATCTTATCGATTATCAAATTCACAATATCTGAGATAAAAACTTGCGGGTGCGTTCTTCCTTCGGATTCTGAAAAAACTCTTCTGGCTTCGCTTCTTCAACTAAAACGCCACCATCCATCAATACAATGTGATCGGCAACTTCGCGCGCAAACCCGACTTCGTGAGTCACCACCACCATTGTAATTCCTGTTTGAGCCAAATTTCGCATTACATCTAACACTTCCCGCACCATCTCCGGGTCTAATGCTGATGTCGGTTCATCAAACAGCATTATTTTAGGCTGCATGGCTAGAGAACGTGCAATAGCGACCCGCTGCTGTTGTCCTCCAGACAACTGTCCGGGATATTTTTTTGCTTGTTCCAAAATTCCCACTCTTTCTAACAGTTGCATCGCCACTTCTTCAGCTTTTTTCTTCGGCCAGCGGCGCACCCATACTGGCGCTAGCATGACGTTTTGCAAGACTGATAAGTGGGGAAACAGGTTGAATTGCTGAAACACCATTCCTACTTCGCGGCGAATTGTCTCGATGTTGCGTAAGTCGTGGGAAAGTTCGATTCCGTCGATCGTAATTTTACCTTGTTGGTATTCTTCTAAGGCGTTGAATGTGCGAATAAACGTCGATTTTCCCGATCCGGATGGCCCCATCACGACAACGACTTCACCTCGGTTCACGGTCATGCTGACGCCGCGCAGTACGTGAAATTGTCCGTACCATTTGTGGACGTTTTCTGCTACGATTACTTGTTCTGCGATTGTGGGTTTAGTTTCCATATTTTTTTGTTTTTAAACCGCTGATGAACGCGGATGAACGTAGATATTTTTTTACCTTTGACCTACCCCTAAACTTCGCTCTATTTTGCGGCTGGCTAGGGACATTGAGTAGCAAAATATCCAATAAATGATGCCGACGAATATGTAAACTTCCGCGTACCTGCCGATATAGGATGGATTTGCTAAAACTGCGCGGGATATTCCGATTAATTCTAACATTCCGAATAGAGACAGCAGGGATGTATCCATGAATAATCCGATGAATTGACCGCCGATCGCAGGAATGACTATTCGTAGTGCTTGAGGCAGTACAATTAGAATTGTCAGCAAGGGTGTATTGAGTCCGATCGACCTAGCGGCTTCTATTTGTCCCCTGGGCACGGCTTGCAAGCCACCGCGCACGTTTTCTGCCAAGTATGCCGCACTAAATAACGTTAAGCCAGCAATCGCTCTAATTACTCTATCCAATTTCGGATATTCTGGCGGCAAGAATAGTTGCAACATCACTTGACCTAAAAACAAAATGCCAATTAATGGTAAACCGCGAATAATTTCAATGTATAATGTTGATAACAGTCTCACAACGGGCAAAGAACTTTGTCGGCCGAGTGCTAGCAATACTCCTAAAGGAAAGGAAAGCACAATACTAATAACTGCTAAAAACAGCGTCAATACTAAACCGCCCCAATCATTTGTTGACACTTCTGTCAAACCTAACCCACCTTTAATTAACCACAAAACTATTGGGAAGGAAAGAACCCAAACTGCTGGCATCCAGCCCATGATTTTTGGGTTAATTTGCCTGCCGATGACATAGCTGGCGGCGGTTGCGATAATAATTCCTAAGAGGTAGAAGCGAGAGGTTAGGTCGATCGGCGAAATGACCGCACCCACAACGGCAGTACCGAGTAAAATCAATGTAGGCGGATTCCAAAGACGTTCTTCCCGCTGAATATTTCCCCAAGTCAAGCCTCCCAACAAAGCAATTATTCCCGCCACTATCCACAGCCGCCAGTAGGATTCGCTGGGAAATCTGCCCGCGAAAAATAGCGGCAAGTTGGCTTCCAATACCCGCCATTGAGCTTTTGTTGTAGCCCAAACAATAATTCCTTTGATAGTTTGGAAAGCGACAATTAAGCAAACTATTGTCAGAATGCTGTTGTACCAGGTACTAAATAAGTTTTGGCGCGCCCAATTCCACGGGGTGGGCGATTCGGTGGCTGGGGGCGGTAGTACGGGGCTTGTTTCCATAGTTTTCGCAATTTTAGGTTTTTGATTGCATACTGATAACTATCGGGGTTTGTAACTTACTGACAATTACATTTTTTCGACTAACAAGTGGTATTCGTTGTTACCTGTGAGTTATTAATTCCTAATGGCACTTGCTAAAATTCCTAAGATTTTATTGACATCTCTCAGGTAATATTCGTTCAAGTCAATTTCAATGACTTCTTCTTTTAGTTTCAAAAATCTCCAGTTAGTCCCGCTAGTCACACATCCATAAATTGTCGCAATCTGGTTGCCTTCACGTTCATTAAATATTCTAGCTGCCAACATTTCTGCTACGCACTGTCCCAAGCCACCATTAATATTTTCTTTTTTTGCTTCTACAATGATAATGACTGGTGCGGTAAGAACTAATAATTCTGGAGAACGACTAATCAGAAAATCGCAATTTCCATTTAATCCTTTTTCGCTATCAACCGTAAAATCTATTCCCGAAAAAAAGCTAATCTCATTATTTAACAGTTTTCTAAGTTCTATTAAAACTGGTGCAATAATCATTTCTGAACGAGCTTTTTCAGTATTACTGCTAATAGCTAACGGCACACTGTATAGAAGAGTTTCCTCTAAAAAGCTACTGCTTTCTAAGTCTGGTATAGCAGAAAACATATTAATTTTATCGGAAATTGTTAATTCAAATGTTTTAGATACTTTTGCCAAACTAAAATCACTGTATGCCATTTTTTTCCTCCTTAACTCCTACTTGTAAAATCTAAAATTGTCAGAGTTTACCTTTCCTTGAGTTGTACGGTTGTATTGTACCAATTCATAAATAGAGCAATTATCAAACTAATTGTTAGGTATGTTACCATGATAATTAGCATTGTTTCGATCGCCCGACCGGTCTGATTCAACGTCGGAGAGCCCACCACAAAATAAACGTCGGGATAAGCAACCGCAACCGCTAAACTCGAATTCTTAGCTAAATTCAGATACTGACTGGTTAAAGGCGGCACAATCACCCGCAAAGCTTGCGGCAAAATTACCATCCGCATCATTGTTCCAGACTTCAGCCCCAAAGACTTTCCCGCTTCCCACTGGCCTCTCGATACTGACTGAATTCCGGCCCGGACAATTTCTGCAATGTAACTGCCAGTATACAAGCTGAGTCCTGTCACCAGGGCGGCAAATTCTGGAGTTAATTTTAATCCTCCTTCGAGTTGCAATTCTGGCGTCAAGCGCGGAACATCTAGACGAAAAGGCAGATTTTTGGTAATAATCAAAGCTAAGATGGCACTCAGCCCGATCGCACCTACAGCCCAAAACAACTGTCTTCCCGGCTTAGCTTGTTCCAGCATCACCCGCGCCCGCCACATCCACAGCCCCGCCGCCGCCAAAACTCCGACAGTTAGCAAAATCAACCAAATCTCAAAACCTGGCAAAGCCACAGGCCAAGGTACAGCAATGCCGCGATTTGTCAAGTAAATCGGCCCTCTCATCTGCGGGTTGTCTTCCAATTTTGGCAGGGAAATGAAAACTGCGAAATACCAGAAAAATAATTGCAGCAATAACGGCGTAT
>JARCMA010000423.1 GCA_030248405.1 Microcoleus sp. MP8IB2.171 | reverse complement strand
GTTCATGTGAATAATGGCGGGGATGGGGCGGGTTTATGAGATTTTCGGTCGGTTTTATAGATGGTTGGTGAACCCGCCCCTACAGGATTTTGGGATTTTCTTGCTTAATTAGACCCCACCCTAAATAAAAATGTATGAACCCTACAATTTATCCCATCGCCTTGGCGGTTGCTATTATTTCAACCGCCGGGTCTTCTATTTTGATTGGTTGGGAAAACTTTCTTGGATGGCATTTAATAGCGTTTCTCTGGCAGCTTTGGGAGGTGAAGGCGTTGGTGGAGGATTTATTTTTGTGCTTCCGGGTAGGCGATTACCGTCTGTAGATTTAGTTTCTGCTGGAAACAACTCTTTGCGAGTCTGGCGTAATGCTTGTTGAATGTCGGTGTACTTTGCACACCATTCAATGATATCATCAGAAAGTTCATCCTCTGTTTCTCGGAAAGTATCTTTTGCTTGATTAAGGTCTTCATACCTATTATCTATCAAAAACAGGGGTTTCTGATTTTTGATGAGGTGTATGAAGGCGTTGATATTTTTCTGATTATTTTCCAGCATAATTATTTGATTTTTACTGACCAGTTGCACAAAATGCAGCCCAATGATAAGGCGATCGAAAAGGTGGTTGTTCTGTGGAGTCTAACTCATCAAGCATAACGTATAGCTCCTCTTTTAGGGAGGGACGTATCGAAAGTTTGCTTGTCCACTGTTGTAACTTTTCTACCGTAACATCCCGCAGCCAAAGTTGAGCTTTGTTGAGGGCAAGAGCGACGCTTAACCCGGCTTTGAGATTCTGATAAAATTCTATCATCAGCAGTGAAGTAGACACATCATTCACAGTCCAAAGTGTCGGTACTACACTGGAACTGCCGGCCACGAGGAAACCGCTAGGTAAGCTGATATATTCATCGCTAATGCTATTAAAGTCGCTGATGCCGGTTTCGCAGGCGGAGAGGACTACTAGGCGACATTCTCGGAAGTCGAGGGCAAAGATGTCTGCTAAGGTGAGGCATTTGTCAAGGTCGAGAATGTTGCCATTTTGTAAGGGTTGATAACGGTTGGGATTTGATTCTGCTGGCGCTGGTGGGAGTAATTCGCTGTCGGCTAGCTGCAATGCTGAGAGCAAAGGTTGCTGAAAGTTAAAGTAGCCGTGACAGCTAAAGTGGGCGCAGTGGGCGATGCGGAGGCGGTTGTCATTTATGGCTGATTTTATGGCATTATTTTGGATGAGAATATCTTGATTTTCGGGTGGGAAATTCTGACGGATGCCTGGTACTTCTATATCGGTAAACGGCAGGTTTTTGTTGGGATTTTGGACTGCAAATAGCTGTGTGAAATTGGGGCGTTCTCGCCTTTGTGCCTGTTGCAGGAGTTGGCAACTGGGGGCGTAGCGGACACTTTGTTTGAAGCAATCTAGCAGGCAAGGATTAGTGGGTTCTGGAGACGGGGTTGCTGAATTAAACCGCTGCCAGGTTTCACGGCTAACTGGCAAGGCATGAAGGGGGAACAGGTGCAGGAATCGGTGGGGAATTAGAATTAGTTGACTGCACTGTTTGGGAACTCTTCCCAGAAGATCGTTTAGATGCAAAATCTTAGCTAGACTTTGGAGGCGCGAGGCGAGGTTTTGCTGCCATTTAGTTTTGTTTTCTAGATAGTCTCTCAGATACTCATCACCCCAATTTTCTAAGGCTTTCAAGTCTGCTTTTGAAGATTGCCAGACAATAGGAGTTGATGATTCAGGAGTGATGATGAAAGCAAGAAGTCTGTCGTCTGTAATGTACCACTGAAGGATAGCGGTGTTTTCTGCTGTGAGGGATTGAATCTCGCTGTAGGAGATGCCTTTAACTTCTTGGGTGAGTGCGAATTCGGGGTCGATGGGTTTGATTTCGCGGGCAATTAATTCATTTAGTTGTTGCCGCAATTGGATTAGATGGGATTGATCGCGAATGGTGGTTTGTAGGTTGTCGATTTGGAGGCTGCGTTCTCCTGATATTGTGCCACCATTGCTGTTACGATTTATCTGTTCGATGTCTACTCGTCGCTGTTCGGCATCAATTTCTCGACGTAGGCGAGACAGTTCGTCGAGAACCGTTTCGGGAATGTCGCCTTTGGGGTAGAGGTCGCGGGTGGCGAGGAGTTCGACTAAGTTGCGGGCTTTGCTGCGTTCGGCGTATTCTATGGCTGCGGTGTAGTTTTTTAGTTCTATGCAAACTTCTACCATATTTCGATAAAGTTTATTCCATTCTTCGGCTAATTTCTGCTTAGTTTCATCTCCAGAATGAATTTCACTTCGGAGTAACTCGACAGTATTAATCGCATCAGCAAAAGTATCGTGAGCTAGCTCCAAGTTGGGAACTTCTCGATAGGCACGCCCCAAATTCCATAAGGTGTCAGCATGGTTTTGGGGAAAAGCCTTGCGGGTACGAACTTCGAGTGCATCTCTGAAACAAAGGATCGCCCTTTCTATATTGTTAGCCCTCTCTCCCCTGATTCTGAAATAGTAGGCATTTGCCAGATTATTTTGCGTCATTGCCCAATCTTCGGGAAAGGCTTCGCGGCGGCGGACTTCGAGTGCTGCGGTGCAAGATGCGATCGCGCTTTCAATATTCTCAGCCCTCTCTCCCCTGATTCTGGAATAGTAGGCAATCGCCAGATTATTTTGCGTTGCTGCCCATTGTTCGGGAAAGGCTTCGCGGCTGCGGACTTCTAGTGAATCTTTGCAACATCCGATCGCCCTTTCGATATTGTCAGCCCTCTCTCCCCTGATTCTATTACTGTAGGAAATTACCAGATTATTTTGCGTTATTGCCCATTGTTCGGGAAAGGCTTCGCGGGTGTAGACTTCGAGTGCGGCGGTGTAAAATGCGATCGCCCTTTCTATATTGTTAGCCCTCTCTCCCCTGATTCTAAAGTAGTAGGCATTTGCCAGATTAAGTTGTGTCATTGCCCAATCTTCGGGAAAGGCATCGCGGGTGAGGACTTCGAGTGCGGCGGTGTAAAATGCGATCGCCCTTTCTATATTGTCAGCCCTCTCTCCCCTGATTCTGTTACTGTAGGCATTTGCTAGATTATTTTGCGTCTGCGCCCAATCTTCGGGAAAGGCTTCGCGGCTGCGGACTTCGAGTGCGGCGGTGTAAAATGCGATCGCCCTTTCTATATTGTTAGCCCTCTCTCCCCTGATTCTGAAGAAGTAGGCATTTGCCAAATTATTTTGCGTCTGCGCCCAATCTTCGGGAAAGGCTTCGCGGCTGCGGACTTCGAGTGTGGCAGACAAATATGAGATCGCCCTTTCTATATTGTGTGCCCTGTCTCCCCTGATTCTGAAGTAGTAGGCATTTGCCAAATTATTTTGCGTCTGCGCCCAATCTTCGGGAAAGGCTTCGCGGCTGCGGACTTCGAGTGCTGCGGTGTAAAATGCGATCGCCATTTCAATATTGTGTGCCCTGTCTCCCCTGATTCTGAAGTAGTACGCATTTGCCAAATTATTTTGCGTCGTTGCCCAATTTTCGGGAAAGTCATTGCGGGTGTAGACTTCGAGTGCTGCGGTGTAAAATGCGATCGCCATTTCAATATTGTGTGCCCTCTCTCCCCTAATTTTTTTACAGTAGGCAATTGCCAGATTATTTTGCGTCTGCGCCCATTTTTCTGGGTGAGTTTCAAAGGTGCGAACCGAAAGCACGATTTTGTATCCGGCGATCGCAATTTCTAGGTTGTCAGCCCTACTGCCTCTAGGAAAGTTGCTAATTTTAATAGCAATATTTCCAATTAAAGCAGCATACATTTCGGCTTGTTTTGGGTCGTCTATTTCACCTATGATTCTCGCCATCCTTTGTTGGATAACTGGAATAAAATCAAGATTTAGCTTATCTAGATTTGCTTGCAATACGGCATAAATGGATTGCAAATCACCACCAAAATTATCATATTCTGTCTGCAACAGCAATTGCAAAAATTCTAAATAATCATCTGAGGATATATTCTCTACATCATTATCCTCAAAGGATGTAAAGCCCAATAATTCCCCTACCTCACTGGCAATATTTCGCAAAAAATTAGCCCCATTCTCCTCTCCTTGCTGTGCCAACGTTGTCGCTACGGCCTCGCAAGCTTGCAGAAAACCCACATCCAGCAATTCCGAGTTATCCTGTAAAATCTGCGGTTCCTCACCGTTAGGACAACTCAGCAGCGCATCAATCAATTGCAGATAAGCAGAATTGCGGTCTACATCTCCTCTCTGCGTCTCTTCCGTCAAAGCTTGACTAATTTGCCCCGCCAATTGCTGCAAAAAATTAGCCGCATTTTGTTCGCCATCCGCCGCCATCCGACTCGCCACTTGCTGCATCACTTCAATCAAGCCTGAGTCAACAAACTCAGAGTGCTCCTGCAACAGTTCCCCCTCTTCCCCAGCCGGACAACTCAGCAGCAATTGAATCAGATTCAGGTAAGCTCGGAGGCGGTTTTCATCCATGAGGCGTGACCTTCAACATTTTTTATTCCCTCATTTGTACCACAAATACAAGCAGTCTCAGCTCAAATGCAAGAATTATTTAATTTTCCAATCTAGCGGCCTAGTTGCTCAAATATTATTGACAAATTACTTGATTTGTGTGTATAAGGTTTGTCTGAGGTTTCTGGTTGGTCGATTTTGATGAGATAAGTAGTTTGCGATTCGAGAAAATACGGGACATCGCAGTGCCGATATATGGTAACTTAACCCGAAAGTCCGCCAGGGAATTAATTCCCTGGCTAATAGCGAAAGTCCTCTCAAGAGGACTAAATAAATCATCAGTCCTCTTGAGAGGACTTTTGCCTTGAGGCAGGGGTTTAAACCCCTGGCGGACTTTGGGTGTAATGCAGAGAAACCCGGCTTTTTTACCCGCCATTAAAAATTTGCTCCGCTGTCAAAGTCAACTCTGGAAATACCGCCGACTCAATTCTCTCATCTCCCCGAAATAGCTTAACCTGATACTCACCATCTACTAACAGACCAACCGACAAAGTAGGCTGTTTAGGAGAACCAATATAACGGCTACCTCCCAAACCCAAATAATCGACAATCCAGTATTCAGGAATACCTAATGCTTCATAGTCGATCATCTTATGTGCATAATCATCGCGCCAATTTGTGCTGACAACTTCCACAACTAACTTAACAGAATCTCCCTGAGTAATAACTGATTCTCGTTCCCATCGAGACTCACGCATTTCTACGGCTTGTTTATCTAATACAATCACATCAGGATCGTAGCCTAAGTTATCGCTGAATTTAATTGTACATTCCTTGGGAATAAAGTAAGGAAGTTGTAAACGCCTAATTTCAAAACCAAATTCTAGCGCCTGGAAACCTGCAACTACTGAATGTTTACCAGTTGGATTAGGCATCTCAACAATAACTCCGTTACGTAGTTCATAGCGTCCGTTTTCCGGCTTCCACTCCAAAAAGTCATCGAACGTTATTAATTTTGATATCGCTTGAATCATGGGAAAACCTCCAATGCTCTAAGATTATTTTAACATAAGAATAATTAGTCTTCTATTTTAGTGAGAGGTAGATGAATAATTTGATTTTGATATTCATTAGCAAAAGAACATTCGGCAATCAAAATTAATTCATCTATGTATCGACATTTTCATCGATGAGATACTTTAGTGCCATTTTTCTGTCTTTCCATCTTGATTTTTTGTGGTCTAATCGAAGCTGGATGGGGATTTAATTCTTGGGCTTTTCTTTGTTGGTGTGACCATTCTAGCCAGTCTGCGATATACTTATCTACAGCTTCTTTGTTGGTTAAATAATAAAGGATTGTCGCGTAAATTTGATCTAGGGTCAGAGTGGAAAAGTGTTTTAAGATTTCATCGGGTGAACGTTGCCGATAAATATATTCATAAAGGATGCTTTCTATTCCCACTCTTGTCCCTTTTACTCGGATGTCATCAGATGCTAAAAAATCAAAGTATTCTTCTATCAGCATGGTTGATTACTCCATTTTTTGACTTAGTATTAAGGTGAATTATTTTGATTTGCCGCAGTCATAGTTAGATTATATCACCCACCGAGAAACCGGGTTTCTTTAGCTTAACCGGATAATTGTCGAAATTTCAATTTTGCGATCGCCCACAATTGTGACAGCTTGGACAGTCGCGGGCGCATCAAGACCAAAGAAACCGGGTTTTTTACCTAATCTGTAGGTTAAAACGAAGGATTTTCGTAAAAAAACCCGGTTTCTGACGACCCGTCTGTCTAGGATTATTGAATTTACTTTAGTGTTGTGTCCCTACTGTATTTCAGATTGTTGAAAAGTGCGATCGCCCTTGAAGACTTCGTTAACGGGTGATCGCACTTTAATTAAAAAAGGCGGCACCCAGATTTGAACTGGGGGTGGAGGTTTTGCAGACCTCTGCCTTACCACTTGGCTATGCCGCCGTTACGCCTGAAAATTGACGTTATACGATGATACACCAAATCCTGATTATTTCAACATATATCTAAAAAATTTCCATCGCCCAAAGTTCGATCGCCCCCACAACCCCATCCCAGGCTACAGTAGAAATAGCTCGATCGCCTCCGCTTCGCCCGCAACAGCAGCCATGACACCAGCTTCTCCCCTACTCGTCGCCCAAATCACCGACACCCACCTGTTTGCAGAGCTCGATCGACAATGGAAAGGGATTTCAACAACCCGCACCCTGCAAGCAATTCTCGATCGCCTGCAACAGATAAAGCCGCCGCCCGACTTGCTTTTGCTGACAGGAGACTTATCCCAAGACGAAACAGCCGAATCTTACCAGCGCCTCGCCTCCCTCATCGCCCCCCTGGGAATTCCCGCCTACTGGATACCGGGAAACCACGACAACATTCCAGTTATGGCGGAAATATTAGATAAGCCGCCGATTTTCCCAGAAAAATCATTTCACTTAGGAAACTGGCAGTTTCTGCTGCTTTCGAGTGTGGAAGCCGGATGCGACGGCGGGCGGCTTTCCCCAGAGACTTTGGATTGGCTGGATTCTCAACTGCAACAAACGGGCGATCGATTTGTTACGATTGCTTTGCACCATCATCCGCTGCCGATCGACTGTGAGATTATGGATAGCATGATGCTGCACAATGCCGATGAATTTTTCGCAATTGTCGATCGATACCCTCAAATCAAAATAGTCCTTTGCGGCCACATTCATCAAGAATTTCACCAACAGCGAGGTTTAGTTTCCTACTTGGGAACCCCTAGTACCTGCATCCAACTGTTACCCAAAACCTCTCCGATTGTCCTCGACACCATTGGGCCCGGATTTAGATTGCTCGAATTGGCGATCGACGGTACTTGGGATACTAAGATTGAGCGAGTAGCCGGAGAACCTGCAACATCTTGATATTTGACAGTTAAGAGGTCGTTGTGCGATCGACCAATCGAAGAATCATCTTATTTCCCGTAAAATAACCGTTACTAAGTTCGATCGTTCGGACTTGTGTCCGCCTCAAAGCTCAGAAGACTGAAGTCCTTACTACAAAACGATTTATCCTCACTACAAACCGATTTAATTGTCTGGGTTCAAGCTGACATCATATTAAACAGGTTTGCGATCGCACAATCACAAGTCCTAGAACATATTTTTTGCGCTGTTACATATGCTAAAAAATATTTCTATACAATATACAAAATTGTCAATCTGTCAAAAGATATATTTTATTATTCATTCATATATTTTATCATTCGTAATGACCGTAGATTGCAGAAATAGCTAGAGCGATCGGCAACTAACAACAATAGATCGGGCAACTTTAAAACACAGGAAAAACTTAATATGTCTGAAGTCAATGGCGTCATGATGCAGTATTTCCACTGGTACACCCCCGACGACGGAAACCTGTGGAATCAGCTAGCCGAATCAGCAAAAGATTTAGCTAAAATTGGCGTTACATCTCTGTGGTTGCCACCCGCTTATAAAGGAACGGGCGGCGGTATGGATGTGGGCTATGGTGTCTACGACTTATTCGATTTAGGCGAATTCGACCAAAAAGGGTCAGTACGCACTAAATACGGTACAAAAGATGAGTATTTGCGTGCAATCAAAGCTGCACAAGATGCAGGAATTCGGATTTATGCCGATGTCGTCTTCAACCACAAATTAGGTGCAGATGCAGAAGAAGAAGCCGAAGCCACACCCTTCGATATGGATAACCGGAATGCCCCAGTAGGGGAATATCAAAAAATCAAAGCTTGGACGCATTTTACTTTTCCAGGCCGCGACAAAAAATATTCCAGTATGGAGTGGCATTGGTGGCATTTTGACGCTATTGATTACAACGTTTACAACACAGAAACCCAGGCAGTTTACTTGCTAAAAGGCAAAGAATTCGATCGAGGAGTTGACTTAGAAAAAGGTAATTATGACTACCTAATGGGTTGCGATTTAGATATGGACAACCCAGAAGTCACCGGCGAATTAAAATACTGGGGCGAGTGGTATGTGGATACAACAAACGTTGACGGCTTTCGCTTCGATGCCGCCAAACACGTTAAAGCAGAATTTTTCCAAGAATGGTTGGAACACGTCCGCCACTATGCCGAACGTGACCTATTTGCCGTAGGCGAATATTGGTCTTACGAAGTGGAAGCTTTGCACTACTTCATCCAAGCAACGGACGGTAAAGTATCCTTATTTGATGCCCCACTCCACTATAACTTCCACGCTGCTAGCAAAGCTGGCAACAGCTACGACTTGCGAACAATTTTTGACGGCACCCTCGTTCAACAGCAACCCGCTCTAGCCGTTACTTTGGTTGACAACCACGATTCTCAACCCTTGCAATCCCTAGAATCAGTTGTCGAGTCTTGGTTTAAACCCCTTGCTTACGCTTTAATCCTGCTGCGGAGTGAAGGATATCCCTGTATTTTTTACCCGGATTATTACGGCGATAACTATAAAGATACAGCAAACGATGGCAACGAATACGAGATTTGGTTAGACAAACATCAGTGGATTCTGGATAAATTGTTGTGGGCGCGCCAAACTTATTCCTACGGTAATCAATACGATTACTTCGACCACGCTAACACAATTGGCTGGACGCGACTCGGAGACGAAGAATATCCGGGCGGCATGGCTGTGGTACTAAGTAACGGAGGCGATGGCACTAAGTTTATGGAAGTCGGACAGCCTAATCGAACTTATATTGACATCATGGAACACGTCAAAGAACCCATCGCAACTAATGACGATGGTTGGGCTGATTTTAGGTGTAACGCCGGTTCAGTTTCTGTCTGGGTTCCGCAGCAGTAAGCATGACCGTAATCTTGACGGAATCCTCTGTCTAAAGTAGGGTGCGCCCCGCGCACCTTACCGCTATAATTATCGCATCAAACAAATTTTTACTTAGCTGTTTTTGATGACTCAAGCCTATTCGTAGTGATGACTTCAGTCCTCTCTCTCTCTATACTTATATTTATAGGCGTCGCCCCAAAAATATTTACATAAAAAAATATGAAACTTGCAGAAAAAGTTGTCGTTATTACCGGCGGCGGGTCGGGAATTGGTCGTGCAACAGCAATGTTAATGGCCAAGGAAGGCGCAAAAGTTGCTATTATCGATCTAACTTTAGAAACGGCGCAAGAAACAGTCCGCAAACTAATCAATGAAGGAGGCAGCGGGCTGGCAATTGCCGCAGATGTGGGACATTCTGGGCAAATGCAGCAGGCATTTCAAACAATTTTTGACGAATATCAAAGAATTGATATTGTGTTCGCCAATGCGGGGATTAACGGTATCTGGTCGCCGGTAGAAGAGATAGGACTCGATGAATGGGAACAGACAATTAACACCAATCTGACGGGAACATTTTTGACTGTAAAATATGCAGTTCCTTATCTAAAAAAACAAGGAGGTTCGATTGTGATTACCTCATCGATTAATGGAACCAGAAGCTTCAAAAAAGTTGGCGCCACAGCTTACGCTTGCAGCAAAGCTGCCCAAGTAGCTTTAGCAAAAATGCTGGCGCTAGAACTTTCTCCGAGTCACATCAGAGTCAATGTTATCTGTCCGGGCGGGGTGCTGACTGCGATCGATCAAAGCACCGTTAAGCGCCATCTCGATCGCATTCCAGTTGACCGCGATTGCCTTCAAGATATGATTCCTTTGACTGATAATACCGCTGGTTCTAGCGAAGAAGTCGCCCAATTAGTTTTATTTTTGGTATCAGATACCTCCAGCTTTATCACAGGTACTGAAGTCTGGATTGATGGCGGCGGTTCTTTGATTTAAAATCTGATAAGTAGAAGGAAGAAGTTCGGCAACGGATTATGTAACGGATGTAACGGATTTCAAGAAAAAGAAATACACAGCAAGCTTTTTAGGGATATATATTTGATGTAGAATCATGTGGATTTACTTATCAGGCAAATTGACAGGACTTACGCATGGGTGTCGAGAAACCGGGTTTCTTCCCGAATTCCTCGCTACTAAACCCTAATTTTTCTAAGAAACCCGGTTTCTAACCCGCCGCGCACAATTCATATTTGATAAATATTCCCCCCAACTCTCCATTTTTTAATAGCAGTTTGCAATGTCTGTGGCAACCAGTTATCGTACTGAGGATAAACAGGCAAACGCTGCATGAGTTGCCATCCGGCTGCTGCTAAAATTTCTGTTAAAGTTTGGTGTTGCAAATGAGGATAATCAGGATTAACTTCGTCCAGCGGCCCAATTCCTCCTAAATCTGTCGCACCTGCTTCTAAACAAGCTAGCAATATTTCAGGCCGTGCAACTAAATTCGGCGGGATTTGCAGCGAGATTTCAGATGGTAAAATGCTGCGGGCGATCGCAATTACTTGTGGCATTTTTGTAGCATCAAAAACTTCACCGTCCCAACTTTGCTGATTTCCCGGACTGTGAGGCTGCAAAATAACTTCTTGAATGTGATTGTAGCGCGAATGAATCCGGGCGATCGCCTCCAGAGTCTCAATCCAATCCGCCTCAGTTTCCCCAATTCCCAGCAGCAAACCAGTTGTAAACGGAATCTGTAATTGTCCGGCAAATTCTAGCTGTTCCAGCCGCAGCGTCGGCACTTTACTCGGTGCGTGTCGGTGAACAGTTTGTAACAAATCGGGTGAAAGCTGTTCTAGCATCAGCCCCATCGAGACATTCACCTGTTTTAACTGCGCCATCTCCTCAAAGCTGAGCGGCCCCACATTAGTATGCGGCAAAAATCCCAGAGCAAGTGCCAGTTCGCACAAATCGTAAATCCGCTGAAACCAAGCTTTGCGCCGTTGACTCTCGGGATGTACTTCGCCGCTGAGGATCAGAATTTCAATTACACCTTGAGGAAGCAGCAACTCAAGCTGTGTTTCGGCTTCTGGGAGTGTCAGCCAAGGACTTTGCAGCGGTTGGGCCCGAAAATTGCAATAGGTGCAGCGGTTGAAACACTCGTAGGTGGGAACCAGAGTATAAGCGGGGCTGTAGGTGACGGTGCGGGACATTCGTTGGATTTTTATCGATCGGACTTGCGCCACAACATATATATCTGTCACTACCAGTTTTGCGGTTGGCGATCGCAACCCTTCATCTATCTTAACACTGACGCAAGTCGGGAATCTCGTTGCCCAGGTAGATTATGAGTATTTTTCATTGGTGGGCGATCGCCCGCAAATTCCGCACTATGCTTTGAAACTCTTATACTGCAACCTTTACAGCTTTTGATTAGCTCGGCTTATAACAGTCCTCACAAAAAATGTTCTTAAAGGGCCTTTACAAACTGAAATAAAAGCTTTATGTTTATTTACATGGCGGAACACAAAGCCGTCACGAACATTGAAAACCAAATAAAGCAATCATAAACAAATGACAACAACCTTACAGCAGCGCGAAAGCGC
>JARCMA010000422.1 GCA_030248405.1 Microcoleus sp. MP8IB2.171 | reverse complement strand
GAAGTTGGTGCATTTGGCTTTTGGGATTTTAAAGTCCCAAAAGCCTTTCGATCCAACTTATTTGCTCGCTACCCCTTGACAGATCAAGACAGTATCTACAAACTGCTGTTCATCCAACCGCAGACTCCAACCACGCAATCAAATCCTCTTGACTCCTAAAATCCAACAAAGCTTCTCCCAAATCATCTAACTTTTCTGCAGATAAACCCTGGATGCGAGTTTGAACTTCCTGTGTAACATCACCCACCCGCCTCACCAGTAGACGCATAATTAATCCTATTTCCCCCTCAATTTTACCCCTTTCGATTCCTTGTTCGATTCCTTGTTCGATTCCTTGTTGTATTCCCTGTTCAATCCCCTGTTGTAGACCAATTTCTATCCCTTTCATCACAGACCCAATTTGGTCTTGAATAAACATTTCTCGCTTGTCTACATCATTCAATTCGTCAAGGGTTAAATTTGCTCGGTTGGCAATTCCCAGCGCGGTATTAATCTCTTCAATAGACCCCAATGTATCTGGTACTGCTTCCAAAGAGGGCGCGTTTTTCATAAAGTAAATCCATTTTTCCGGCAGAGTTTCGAGTTCATTCAATTCTTTTTTGAATTTCGGTAACTCGACAAACACTAATTTTAACTCGCAGTTGGGATAGACGAATTTCTCTTCTGTTTCTGTGAATTCAAAGTTAGAGATTAGTTTTTCGGTGTTTTCAAATAAGATAAAGTCGGTGATGGTTAATGCAATGACGGGATTTAACTTTAAATAACCTTCTCCGGCTTTGAGTTGAGTAGAATAGGTTTTGGCTGCGTTGTACACGACTCGTTTTTCAAAGGCGGCGACGTTGAGTACCTGCATTTCAACTATCACGGTTTTGTTGCCGGTAATCTTGGCTTTGACATCGAGGTAGGTGTCTTTCAATCCTGTAACGCTTCCGGCTGAATAAGGGTCAATTATTTCTAATTCTTGGATGGTTGGTTCTCCGTTATACAGCATTGCATTTAGGAAGCTGATTAAAATTTCTGGATGTTCGGAAGAAGCGAATATTTTTTTGAATGCAAAGTCTGTTTTGGGGCTAATGAAGCGCATATATTTTATAGGATTTTTTTTATTTACCGCAGAGGGCGCTGAGGACACAGAGGAGGAGAAAAGAGAGGAAGTTGGATATTGACAAATATGGGAAGGGTTGGGTTTTGTTGTCTCAACCCAACCTATTATCTCAATGCTTTTATCAGCCTGTGGCTTGATTAGTAGCAGGCGACATAACTAGCTTTCCAGTTATATCCATAGTCGCCAGCTTGAGCACTTCATTAAAAGCTAAACCCCGAATTTTGAGTTCCCACCGAATGCCTTTTGCTTTCATTCGCTTGGCTTTCCGCATATCGACATCAGCAGCTTTTTGATGCAAGAGCAAATATTTCATTGCTGCTGTAGCTTCTACTTTTGTGGGAAATGCAATATAAGTGATAAATCCGCCGTCCCAGTGATTGGCGTTGCGGACACTGCTGATAGTCGCAACTCTCGGACTAAAGCGGTTCCAGTAAAAGTCGCTGTAGCCGATCGACTCTGTTTTAACTTGGAGTTTGTTTGCCATTTGACTTAACTCCTATAACCTTGTGTGCGGGGTTTGCAGGACTAATTTGCTGCTGTTACTATTATAGCAAATTACTTAGAAATTGGTAACTGTTGGCTGTTGGCTGTTGGCGGATGCCTAAAACCTCAATTCATATTCAGCAGTGACGCGGTTGTCTCCTTGAAAATTACTTGAACTTCTGAGTAAAATTTTATCGCTCAATCGATAGCGCACAGTAAATTCTGTCGGTTGATTTGCTGACAAAACTCGAATGATTGATGCTGAAATATTGCGCGTGATATCAAACCCAACTTCTAAACCTAAACCGAGAGAACCCGCACCAGAACTGGAACTAGCAGTTTGTGCTTCGTTGCCTCTAATCCGAGTGGGAAATAAGCGAAATTCGCTCAATCCTGTGGCGTTAGTAATGGCAGATTGAAGGTTGTTCAATAAACCCGCACCGGCTAAATTTGCGATCGCCAGTGTACTGTCTCCCTGTCCCAAAGTCTGCACGAAACTGCCACCTAACAGCGCTACAATCTCTGTTTCCGATCGACTCGGAGAGCTCCTTAACTCCAGACTTTCCGCCAACTGAGAAGCTCTTCCCTGCACTAACGCTTGAATTCGGACACTCCGCACGCTGCCGAAACTTGTCGGTTCGTCTGCTATTTCAGAGGCTACAGATGCGCCGGGAGTGCGGAACCTCGTTACTTCCTGCACCGAAGTTGCTAATCTCACATCCAGCGTCGGATCGAGTCCTTGTCCTGGTACAAAGGTAGCAGTCTGCGGGTATCCTCGATCGAGTCTAAACTGCGTTGTAAACAAATTTACCGACCCGGAAGTCAACCGAATCGTACCCTCGGGGCGAAGGTCATCTAAAGTTCCATTCACCGTCAAACCCCCAGTGGCCTGAAAACTCAATATCGGCGCACTTGTTACCCGAATTCCCCGGCCCAAATTCAGCCGCAAATCGTTCAATCCAACTTCAAAGGAAGGGGAAGTCGGAGTCGCAGGAGAAGGAGAAGGAGAAACCTCATTCGTAGGGGAAGCAGAAACCTCAGTCGCAGGGGAAGCGGAAGATGTAGAAGGAGAATCAGAAGCAGAAGAAGAAGCTAACTCAGTTGTGCCGCCGCCGGGACTCCGGAGAAATACTTCACCGTTGTACAGTTCAATATTACCGCTCAACTGCGGGCGGAAAGCCGTGCCCCTTGCTTGCACTTGACCGACAACGCCGCCGCTGTACAATCCTCTGAGATTTAGGGCTAACTTGTCGAGATTTACAGCCAGGGGATTAGCCGCATCGACATCGCCCTCCGCGAAGGGCACAGACAGCGGAATCACGCCAGCGGCCACAACTTGTCCCTGACTCAACTGTCCCCGAATTCCTTCTACCCGAATACGATCGCCCTCAAAGCGCATTGTCCCAGTCAGCCCTGTCAGCGGTTCTGGGAAGGCTCTCGCCCGGACGGTTGCATTTTCAAAATTCGCAATTCCTTGCGCTACAGGGTCTTGCAGCGTCCCTCCCACGCGAATTTGCACCTGTCCCTGACCGCTGACCCACGCAACTTGCGGAGTCAATACATTAATAATTGCCAAACCTTCATTTTGCAAATTCGCCCTCAAATCGATTTGATTGCTGTCAGCTTTCACGGCTGCAAACGGCAACTCAAAAGGCAAACTTCCCTGCACTTCAATCGGTTCGGTTTGAGTTACCAAAGCGCTGCCGCCAAAATTCAGGCGGGCGTTGCTGTAACTGAAACTGCCGTCGGCTTGTTTAATCGGTTCTCCGTTTAGCGTACCGTCAAGCAAACTCAATTCCCCGGTGGCTTGCGGGTTTTCCAAACTGCCGGCCAAATTCGCCCGCAAATTCAAATTTCCCGTGACATCCACAAAAGGCAATTCCACCAGTTTTGCCAACTCTTCCACAGGCACATTTTCTACCCGCAACTGCCCGGATTGAGCTTTTTGCCCGATTTGTCCCGAAAAGCCGATCGCACTTTTTCCCGATCGAATTTCCAGAGGTAAAATAGTTAAAATCCCGTCCTGAAAACCGCCCTCAATGCTGAACTTTTCAGCGACATATTTGCCCCACTGCCAATTATCGCCCGTAACGTTAAATTGAGCTTGCACACCCGTTCGCAAAGAACCGGCGACAGCAATTTCCCCGCCAAAAGTGCCCTGCAATTGAGATAGCGGGGGCAATGTTTCCGATTCTGCCATCACCTCCTGCCGCTGCTGCAAAAGCACTTCAATTTCTGCCAAGCGGCGCAACTGTTCGATTAGCGGGGCTTCCGGTTCTCCGACTGCTACAGTTTGCACGTCGGCGGCGCTAGCGTAAACGGGAGGTTTGAGGCCTCTGGCTAAATCGCCTAAATTGAAATATTGTAAAGCGGCTAAAACCTGTTGCAAGTTGCCCTGCTGGATGTTAACTTTCCCGGCAAATTCTGGGTTTGCGCCTGCTTTCACATTGCCGGAAATTAAGTATTGACCTGTACCTGGGCGGAAGATGCCGTTTGTCAGAGTGGCGCTGCCGTTAGCATAGCTGAATTCGGCTTGGAAACTGTCACCTTTAATGTAGCCGATCGCCGGTTGGGCGATCGCAATTTGTCCACTTGCTTGCAAAGTCGCCGGATTTAACGGCATCTTCCAACCGGGCACATTTACTTGTCCAGAAACCGTGCCAGTTATCGGCCCCAAACCAGCATTTTTACCGGGTGAGAGATTCAAGGCAGCGAGGGGAAAATCGCTTAAATTGACTCGCAAAGTTTCTCCCTCAGTTTGGCCGCGGGCTACCGATTCTCCCCGTTGAATTAAGAAAGATGTCGGCAGAAAAGATTGATTTAAAGCTACTTCAATTTTGTCGCTGGCGCCGGCCAAACGCAAATCTACACTTTTCCCAGCCTCCGCATTCACACTCCCCGCCAGTACCGGGTCAAAAGCGATTTGATTTACTGCTAAATCCCGCACTTCCACGTCGCCAACTAAGCTGAGGGCGGCGAGGGTTCCGGTGAGGCGGCCGGTAAAATCGACATTGCCGCGCAGGGGTGGGTTTTGCTGTGAGGAATTTTTGTCCGCAATTGTAGACAAAAATGCTAACTGTTCTGCTGGTAAGGCTTCCAGGTTAAAGTTGGCGAGTCTGACATCCAAATCTAAGTTGGAAATTGAGGGCCCTCCTTGACCTGCGAGTTCGACGTTAACAAAGCCGTTTGCGGTCAAACCCGGAGTTGTGGCGTTCTCAATTTCCACCCGTTGGCCGTCCCAATTAAATACTGCCTCAAAAGGTTGTTTCAAAAACGGCAATTCCGAGATGCGGAAACTGCCGCCGGCGCGAACTGTTTGTGGGGAAGCGGCAATCGGGCCGGATAAATTGATATTGCCGTTAAACAGTCCTCGAAGCTGGGGGAGATTTTGGGTACTGGAGACTACACCTTGGGTTTGCAAGCTTTGTCGCTGCGAGTCAAAGGCTTGCTGGAAGCGACTTATAGCAATTTGCTCGCCCTCGATTGACGCGCGCCAATTCCCGGATTCTGCGCTGCCTTTAGCATTGACAATTCCTCCGCCGTTGGCGAGTCGAATTTGTCCGTCGCCGTTGGCGGTGATGCCGTTGGCGGTTAGATTATCTACTGTTCCCAAAATGCGGACTTGGCCGTCGAGGGTTCCCTCAATTTCTGGCGGTAAATCCGCTGTCAGCAAACCGGTTTGTTTGAGGGTTTGTTCTAAATTACTGACGGCAATTCCGTTGGTTTCCAGCAATGCTTGCAAGTTGCCGTTTTCCAATTTTGCCGTAGTATCGATCGCCCCGAGTCGATCGACCAAAATCACTCCTTCTCCGCTAGCACTAATTCCCTTGGCTGTCAAGTTATCCAAACTGCCCGCTGCTTGGAATTCGCCGTTAACTCTGCCGTCAAATCCTTTAGGCAAAGTCGCCGTTAGGGTAAACAGTTGGAGATTGCGAACAGTTTGTTCTAAACGACTGAGAATAACTCGATCGGCATCGGCGAAAGCTTGCCAGCGTCTGTCTTCTAATTTACCTCTAAAAGCAACAGTACCGTCGCCTATATTGAGTTGGCCGCTGCTGTTGACGGCTATGTCGGGGACGGTTGAATTATCAAGACTGCCACTGGCTTGAATTTGATTGGATATTTGTCCCTCTAACGATTTGAAATTTTGGATTTGGGATTTTAGATTGTTGATATTGGCGACTGTTTGGGGATTGTCAGCAGTGAAAGCTAAGCCAACATCTAACAGGGGCAATCCTAAATTTACCAAACGGCTGATCGAAGTGCGATCGGTTTCTGCCGTTCCCTGCCAGTTTCCCGCTGCCAAATCTCCTTTAAAATTAACATTGCTGCCGGCAAGATTGAGTCTGCCGCTGCCGCTGGCATTGATGCTGCTAGCCGTCAAATTGTCAAGACTTCCCGATGCTGTAAATTGACTCGATAGCAGTCCGTCAATCGATTTTAGATTTTGGATTTTGGATTTTAGATTGTTGAGATTTGCAGATTGCTGATTTTCGGGATTGAATGCTGAAGCCACATCTAAAATCGGCAATCCTAAATCTACTAAGCGGCTGATGGAAGTGCGATCGGTTTGGGCTGTTGCTTGCCAGTTTCCCGCTACCAATTCTCCGTTTAAATTCACATTGCTGTCGGCAAAATTGAGCCTACCGTTGCCACTAACATTGATTCCGCCAGCGGTCAAATTGTCAACATTTCCTGCGACTTTAAATTCACCTGCTAGCTGCCCGCCGAGCGATTTTAGATTTTGGATTTTGGATTTTAGATTGTCGAGATTGGCGGTCGTTTTCCGTGTTAAAAACGGCAATCCAATATCAATCAATTGATTGACAGCTACTTTTTCAGTGTTGCCAAAAACTTGCCAGTTACCCGATTCTAGTTCGCCATCAACATCAACAATACTGTCAGCAATATTCAGCCTTCCTTTGCCCGTCGCAGCGATCGCATTTAAACTCAAATCGTCTAGAGTTCCCGCAGCTTCGGCGGTTCCGCTGAACAAACCGGCTAGTTCAGGAGGCAAATTAAGGTCTGGCAGGACTTGCTGCAAACTGTTGAGATCCACGCCATTGCCCTCGATCAAAGCTTGCCACTGACGGTCTTTTAGCGCAGCATCCACGTTAACAGAAGCGTCGCCAATTTTCACAACCGTATTTTGCAAATCCGCCGAATTCCCTCCGGCTCGAATTTCGCCTGCAGCGGGGAAAGTCCCTTGCGGTGCTTGCCATTGAACTCTAGCTTGAATGTTGTCTAACGGGCCGAAAACTTGAGCTTTGGCGGAGACACTGCCAATTGTAACAGCAGTAGGAATCGGGAGAGCGTAAATTTTGGCGATCGCATCTCCCGGTACATTTTCAGCTTGCAAATCAAACACCAAACCCGATCGCGAATTCCCGCTTCCCAAAGCAATATCAACTTCACCTTTACCGCTAATTTTACCACCGGCAGCCGGCACTATCAACATATCGCTCAAAGCCAAACCTACAGAGGAAAATGGGGGAATAGAAGATTGAGTTTTGGGAGTTGGGGTTTGAGCCATTCTCCTCGGTTCCAGCTTAAAATTAGTGCTAATATTGTTTAATTGCAGTCGATCGACCGTAGCGGGTTTTGTCGAGGCGATCGTACCTGTCAGCAGTGGATTTGCAACGGTTCCAGTCAGCTTAGCATCCGCCTTAACTTCCCCCGCCACTGCGATCGGTAATACTACTTTCTGCCCTAACTCCGTCTCCACCGCACTGACAACACTTGCCAAAGCAACTGGTTGCACGTTAGTTATCAGATTGAAGTTAGCTTGTTCCAAATTAAAATTATTTCCAGTGGCAACTGTTCCTGCTATTTTAAGCGGAATTAAACCGTAATTAGCTGCCAGACTATCGACAATCAAATTAGTTCCCTGAAACCGCAACTGACCGTTGCTATTTTGGATGATTTGTTTCAAGGGAGAAATACTCGCTTGCACTCCTCCAAAACTAGCTGTTCCGGTAATTCCCGATACTTTATTGTCTCGCAATTGCACGGTCAAATTCCCATTAGCAAGACCTTTTTGTAAAGAAATGCCGGGAACTTTCAGCAAGCGAGCGAGGTCGGGCAAAGGCAAATTTTGACCTTGCAACTGCACGTTAGTTTGAGCAGAAGGTAACAGAGAATCAGCTTTAACTATAAAATTATCGCTGTTAGTAAACTGACCGTTTAGTTCGTAGAGAACGCGCTGATTTTGGTCGCGAAATAGAACACTGCCATTTTGCAAATTTACCGAAATCGGAGCCGAAGTTTGCTGTCCGACTGCGGGACTCGGCACCAAAACAGCGGCGGCATTTTCAGCTCGAATTGCCTCAACTTCTGTTTTAAATAAACCCGGAGATTTCTGCTCCGCAGTTGGAATATTAACCCAGCGGCCTTGAGCATCCTGTTCGATATAAGCGCTGGGTTTAACTAAGGTAATATCTAATTTGAGAGTGCGGTTGAACAGCAGCGGCCAAATTGAAAATTGCACTTCCACTGCTTCTGTAGAAGCGTAATCGGGATCGGTAGCAGTTGCAGGTAAAGTCGATCGGCCAAACCGCAAACTTGTCGGAGAAAATCTCTCCAAACGTCCGATTTGCACAGGCCGCTTCAGCAACTGACTGACTTCAGTTTCCACCAAAGGAGCTAACTTTTCCCGCACCCACGCCTGTGCTACGGCCACCCCAACCAAGCCGAGAATGGTCAATCCCGTACCGCTAAGCAGCAGCAGACGCCACCAGCGGCGGTGGGGACGGGGTGCGAGTTGATTTTTGTCATCGTCTGAGTTAGTCATGGGTGTTTCTCAAAAATCAGAGAATTCAGGAATTAAGGGAATCAGCCGATTTTAGACAGTTATGATTTCTGTGATTTGCCAGCCTGCCTTCTGCCTTTGGTAGACTCAAAACAGAGGCTGAAAGTGCCGATCCCCGGATCGAACGCACGCAAAAGGCACGCCCCCACTCCAGGGTAGACTCCAGAAACCTTTACCGAACTTAATCAAAACACGCAACACCACCTAAAACCAAGTCCTCCAATTCCTCCAAATCCTCTAGATTCCCCCCGCAGTGCAGGATTGGTGGTCAATCTAAAATCTAAAATATCAAACCAAGTCGTCCAAATGCCCCAACTCCTTTCGATCGCGCCAGTGCAGGATCGGTGGTCAATCTAAAATCTAAAATATAAAATTTAAAATCGGTTGCCCGATCGCTCCTAAGATAAAAAAACGGTGGTTAAGAAGGTCTTTAAAACTTATGCGAGTGTTCGTCTTACTCTTCAATGCCCGCACCGAGAATGAGGGAATTCATACCATTCAACTCGGCTCACGCAACAAAGTTCTGATGTTTGAGTCAGAAGACGACGCGACACGCTTTGGCGTGATGTTGGAAGCCCAGGATTTCCCCGAACCCGCTGTCGAGGCGATCGACGATGAGGAAATTAAGGAGTTCTGCGATAGTGTTGATTATGATTGGGAACTGGTGCCGGCGGGCGCGCTGGCGATCCCGCCAGAAGACAATGTAACACAGACTCAGTGGCAAGCAGAGGGGCAGTCGCAACCGGAGTCACAGCCGGAGTCGGATTCTGATGTTTCCCAAGACGAACTGGATTCTATGCGCCGCCGACTCGAAGGACTTTTGTGAAAGTCAGTGGGCAGTTGGCAGTTGGTGGTTGGCAGTTGGCAGTTGGCAGTTGGCAGTTGGCAGTTGGCAGTTGGTGGTTGGTGGTTGGTGGTTGGTGGTTGGCATTAGTAGACTTGAATTACAAAAATCGCCAACTATTTTGAAAAGCATCTGCGTTGATCTGCGTTGATATGCCTGCATTTATCTGGGGTTTCCCTCTAAATCAATGACCATTAACAACTGACCAATGACCAATGACCAATGACCAATGACCAATGACCAATAACGTAGAAAAAATCATGAAGAATTTGGAAGAACGGGGGCATCTGCTGACGGAACAGGTGAATGCCAACAGCGAGAATTTAGACCAACTCAGTTCGATCGAATTAGTGGACTTGTTCAACCGGGAAGACGCCCAAACCTTAAGCGCGATCGCCCGGGCTCGCGAAGATTTAGCCCGGGCGATCGACATTGCAGCCGAGTCTCTGCGTCAAGGAGGCCGTCTGTTTTACGTCGGTGCGGGTACTTCCGGGCGTTTGGGGGTACTTGACGCGGCCGAGTGTCCTCCCACCTTCTGCACGCCCCCAGAGCTCGTACAGGGGATTATTGCAGGGGGTGCGGGGGCTTTGGTGCGGAGTTCGGAGGATTTGGAGGATCGGGCTGAGGATGGGGCGGAGGCGATCGCCCACCGTCAAATTACTAACTTAGATGTGGTTGTCGGGATTACGGCTGGAGGTACGACGCCGTTTGTGGCGGGCGCTTTGCACGCAGCGCGCCAGCGGGGGGCGAAGAGTGTGTTTATGGCCTGTGTACCCGTCGAACAAGTGAGTTTTGAAGCTGATGTTGATATTCGGTTGTTGGTTGGCCCGGAGGTAGTGGCGGGTTCGACGCGCTTGAAAGCCGGTACAGTCACAAAAATGGCTTTGAATATTCTTTCGACTGGCGTAATGGTGAAGCTGGGGAAGGTTTACGGCAATCGGATGGTTGATGTGGCGGTGACTAATAAGAAATTGCGCGATCGGGCTGTGCGGATGTTGCAGGATTTGACTGATTTGAACCGGGATGAGGCGGGTTTTTTGCTCGAAAAAAGCGGCAAGTCTGTAAAACTGGCTTTGATGATGCACTGGACTAATTTGGAAAAGGAAGAGTGCGATCGAATTTTGGGCGAGTTTCAAGGGAATTTGCGATCGGCTGTAGCATCAATTAGTCAGTAGTCAACTGTCAACTGTCAACTGTCAACTGTCAACTGTCATTTGCAATATCGATTCAAAAAATTGTGAAATCTCTTCAGTGGATCTGATGTGATAAACACTTTTGGTATTTTGAGCGCGATCGACATACTCGCGATATCTGGGAGTCAAATACTTGTAACACAACCAAAGAGTGCGGTAACTATTAATTGAACTCTTCAAGATCGGACTTTTTTCCGGCCAGCCTTCTGGCGGTATAAACTTACCTGTAATCAGCCGTTGAGTCACCCACCAGAAATGCACGTATAAGGGCAGATCGACAAAAACCAGACTATCCGCCTCATTGAGTCGTGGCCAGAGGGTTTCCATACAACCAAAACCGTCAATAATCCATCGGTCAGTAGCCAAAATTTGATCGTGGGTACGCTTATATTGTTCATAGGGAACTTCAGCGCCACCAGATTGATATTTAATCTTATCCAAGGCGTAAAGTGGCAAACCAGTGATTTCTGATAATTTCTTGCTGAGAGTTGATTTACCGCCTCCAGTATTGCCAAACACGGCTACTTTTTTCATACTTACTCCTTTTAGTAATTTAGTCATTAGTCATCAGTCATTAGTTGTCAGTAGCGGACAAAAAGCTGAATATAGATCGAATTTATAGCTTGCAAAAAAGTAAGTTTCGGTGATTTTGGGCGCGGTCATTGACGTTGTTGAGAAAGGCGATTAGAGTCAGTATATATATAGATTTGTTTTTTGGCGATCGCTCCTTAGTATAGCAGTTGACAGTTGACAGTTGATTGTACCCGAATCAAACCGTTTGCGGCTCTTGGGTTAACGACTCTATTCATCAGGAGCTTATTCTGTCCTAACTGACGAAAGCGGTTGCTATAGTTAAAAAAGCCGTTTCTGAAGCCAACGTACCTAGTACCAGACTGCTGGATACTCTACCCAGCCTCAAACAATTAGTGTAAGGATTCAGGTCACTGAAGTCCTTGCTGGGCAAAGACTTTAGATCTGGAGCTTGATGCTAAATAAATCTCTATTATCAATAAATG
>JARCMA010000047.1 GCA_030248405.1 Microcoleus sp. MP8IB2.171 | reverse complement strand
TTAGGTCTAGACTGTAAGCCATTTTTTTCTAATTAACTCTTTTTATCGATTTTATCATGATCTTACCTCTGTCTCACATTTATTTGAAATGACTATACTACGCAGATCTCAGGTTGGTTTTGACGTGACCGCATTTAGCCAATTTGATTATTTGCTTTGATAATGTAGACGCAACTTATTGATATAGAGGTTGCTTACTTCCAAGGTTTTTCACCGTTCATTCGATCGCCTAAATTCATTCTACATGGCATAAAGACATCTTGTAAATGTAAGTGATTGTTAGCAAAAGTCAGAAAAAGTTTTACCGTTAATCAACCCTTTCTTCCCTTCAAAATCTAGTTACCTCCTTGCTCAGTCGTCAAACTCAGGGCAGTAATATTTAGGAGCCAGAGCGTTAAGCGCATCAACTTCAGCATTGCCTTGAGGTTGCAGCAAGTCGATCGACATTCCCCCACTGAGCGCATTACATATCCCGCGCGCACGTTCGATAGCGGCTTGGGGATTTCGCTGAACGCGAGACACGGCATCGGATGAGGCTGAATTGAGCCGTTTGCTCAACGATCGTTGATAACTATTAAGAAAAGCCTGGTCATTGGGCTGTAAAGCGATCGGGCGGCCACTGCCACTACTTCCACAAAGCTTACCTAAGTCGATCGTTCGACCATCACTCGTCTGTATATAGCAAACGTAATCAACGGGTATTTGAGCGACTGAATCCCTAGATTGAGATACATCAACGCCAAAGGCGATCGACATCATTACCAAAGAATAAAACACTCGTTTCGACTGGCTGACGTATTGCACGACTCTTCAAACTCCCACAAACCGTTAAACTTTTATAGGCTTATAGAGAACCAACACCGGATATTGCCACAATCCGGCGTGATTCGCGATATTCTGCATAGTGCGAACATAAGAGCGTTTTACAGCCCCATAAAATGCTCGCACTATAAGGCAATAATGTTATGCTCCTCGTTGAGACTTCCAAGGGCCCCAAATGGCAAACGTGATGCCTGGGGTTTGGATATTAACGAACATAGTTCGACCATCCGGCGAGAAGCAGGCTCCCGCAAACTCCTTATCGTTGATAGCATTTTTTGCCAAACGATACAGTTCCCCGTTGGGAGTTACGCCCACCACGAACTGTTCATCATCGCCATCTTCGCAGATGATCAGATCACCATGAGGTGCTACAACAATATTGTCAGGCCCATCAAGTTCGTCAGCCGATTTAGCCTCAACAAAAAGTTCGATCGTATCTCGATCGGGAAGATACCGCCAAACCTGACCAAATCCGTTGGGTCTGCCATTAGCATCAACAGAGCCACCGTTTGTACAACAGAAGTAAATTTCACCATTGCCGTACCAGGCGCCTTCCCCACGAGCAAACTGGGCAGCACCCTTACCGAAACCTTCGACCCGTACCGTATCCGTAGCAGGGTTAGGATTGTCAATTGTCACCCATTCCACTGGCATCGGTTGGCCCTTGGGAAAGCCTGCAAAAGTCTTTGCCTGAGGCATATTCTTAATCTTCAGCCCTTGCAGAGTGCCCCCGGCGCTTAAATTGTTCCGTTGAGATGGGATAAAGCGATAAAACAGGCTATCTCCTCGGTCTTCAGTCTCGTAGACAATTCCGGTTCTGGGGTCGATCGCCACCGCTTCATGGTTAAACCGTCCCATCGCAACTAAAGGTACGGGATTCACAGGAGCCGTTGCCTGAGCCGGAACTTCAAAGTTGTAGCCGTGAGATTTCGAGACATTTGTCGCATTGCCAGGTTTATTAGTCGCCAGAGTCGAGGTATTCTCCTCGCAAGTAATCCAAGAACCCCAGGGAGTCGGGCCGCCCGCACAATTTCGATAGGTGCCACTAAGCGAAGCGTAGTGGTTGACGAGCTGACGATTGGGTCCAACCTGTAGTGTTGTTGTCCCCCCTTTGCAAAGAGAATCGTAAGGATTTGGGCCCACAACTTGTGTTGTAGAATTCGGACTCAGTTCGTGATTGCGAACCAGAATTACCGTGTTTTGGGGACCTGGGAAAGCCGCCATGCCATCGTGACCACCGGGAACAGGGGAACCGTCGCTCATCATTTCGCCGGTTCGTGAAAAAGCCCGATACTGAAACCCACGGGGTAAATCTAACAATCCATTCGGATCGGCTACGAGGGGGCCATACCCTCCCCCAAAGACTGATTCACCATTTGCCTTTCTCGCATAAAGCGCTTGTAGAGGAGACATCATCAAAGTGCCAGCAGCACTCGCTCCTGCCAAGGTAAAAAACTTTCGTCGTGATAGTTGCATCAGCTTTTCCGGTGAATTAAACAAAGCATACTAAACCTGTATCAAGGCCAAGATAAGGTTGGTTTAACTTCTCATTAAGGTTTTTTTATAGTTGTTCAATGTCAATCCCAGCGGCTCGTAATTGCGCGGCCAACCTGGCTGTTCGTTGCTTTATCTGTTCAGCCCGGTGACGTTTTTGTTGAGTAGGGAATTGTAGGGTAGACAGCACCTTAATCGGCTTTATACCCAGACTTTTTTATGAAAAAATGTAGGTCTATTCACTGTCAAAATTGAGAGGGTTCACTAATATTTATGATGCTTTAGTTGGTTTATTTATTTTTTACTGTCGCCATTTTCTACAATTTGTTTAACAGCGTCTATTTTTTAAACATCTACCTGGATAATAGCCGTTTCAAATTCTACGCCCACAACTGTGCTGACTTCGAGGATTGCTACAAAACTGGTACATTGAGATAGCGGTTTGCAATTGGATGCAGTACACCCCAAACGAGGAGCTTCTTCTTTTCGGAATTCTGAGCCTGTACGTCATCCTAATGAGAACCGCTATAAAATCCTAATTCTCGTTCGCAAGCAGTGCCTGGGAATACGGATTTTGAGACTTAGCCTCGTGTTGATAGAATTATTGAAATTGGTAAAATTTTAACATCCGTTTGATTTTTCGCAAATGTCTTTCATATTTCCTGAAAGCCAGCCAGATGCGATTGGTAACAGCCCGTGCAGGTTTTAGGACAAGTGTAAAGCGATTTTTTTTCACCCAATCTGCACACAAGTAGTGGGGAAGAACGCTAAAGCCAAATCCCGATTCAACGGCTTGTCTGATTGCTCTTAAATCGGGAATAATTAGTTTGGGATGAACGTCGATTCTTCTGCCAAATACCACGCGCCAAAAGCGGCGGGCGGCTAACCGTACTTCAATAGCCACTTTTATCCGAGAACATTACTGCCAAATTTTCGTCTGTGATGTCAATGAAGTCGCGCTCGCTGTACGAGGATAAATTACTTATTTATGGGTATTAGTGAATTCCCTTCATTCCCAGTACGCAAAAATTAAGTATAATTTGGGAGTGCTGGTTTAGGGAGGAATCAAGATATTGAGATCCCGATCAAACATCAGAATAAGTTGCGAACTTTTTCTGATTAGTAAAGTAGCAAAACGAATAAGCTATTAGGGCATAATGTTGTGAAAGATGGAACAGGGTATGGAACTAAATTTACAGAAATTTTATAGAGCCTGCAATCCCAGCTACACCCTGGCAGTAGCAAATCAAAAAGACCGACAATACTATATCGATTTCTCATCAGTGCGGGGCGGCACAATCGTCGAACAATTGGAGCGCACCATCAGCCGTCTGTCCCCCGATGCACCTACCTGTCAATTATTCACCGGTCACATCGGCTCGGGCAAATCAACTGAATTGCTGCGGCTGCAAGCTCAATTGCAGCAACAAGGATTTCATGTTGTTTACTTTGAGTCGAGTAAAGACTTAGACATGGCAGATGTAGATATCACTGACATTTTGTTGACCGTTGCTCGTCAGGTGAGCGAAAGCATCGAGAAAATGAAAATTAAGCTACAACCGACGGGTTTTAAAGCTTTGCTCAAAGGGGTTGCTGAGGTTTTTCAAACTCAAATCGACTTGAGGGCTGAGGCTAATGTCCCTGGTGTTGGGGAAATAAATGCCAGCACGGAGGGAGAATTTTCTCTGGCGTTGGGAATTGGCAAAATTACTGCTAAGGCGAAAGATGCTCCGAATCTGCGATCGGAGTTGAGGCAATATTTGGAGCCGCGAACTAACGTAATTTTAGATGCGCTTAATAAAGAGTTGTTGGAGCCGGCTAATCAAGAACTCAAACGCCAAGGGAAACAAGGACTTGTCGTAATTATCGACAATCTCGATCGCATACACCTGTGCGCGAAACCGACGGGGCGGCTGCAGCCGGAATACTTGTTTGTCGATCGCGGCGAACAGTTGGCAAGACTAAATTGCCACGTCGTGTATACAATTCCTTTGGTGCTGATTTTCTCTAACGATTTGGGCCAGTTGACCAATCGCTTTGGGGTAGATCCGAAGGTTTTGCCGATGGTGCCGGTGCAGTTGAGCGACGGTTCTGAGTGCTCTGAGGGTGTGGAATTGCTGCGGCAGATGGTTCTGGCGCGGGCTTTTCCGACGGTGCATCCTTCGCAGCGCTATGCTTTGGTAGGCAAAGTTTTCGACTCTGCGGAAACTCTCGATCGCCTGTGTCGAGTCAGCGGGGGTCATGTCCGCAATTTGCTGCAACTGTTGTATAGCTGTCTGCAGAAACAAGACCCTCCTCTGTCGCGGGAAACTTTGGAAAATGTGATCATCCAGCGCCGCCACCAGCTTACTTTGGCGATCGAACCGGATGAGTGGCAATTGCTGCGCCAAGTATCCGCTACCAAAACTGTAAGCGGGGAAACTAAATACCAAATCTTGCTGCGTAGTCTCTGGGTGTTTGAATACCGTTATGGCGAAGATTATTGGTTTGATCTCAATCCAATTTTGGCTGACGCCAAAGAGTTTCGGCAAACATTTGACAGTTGATAGTTGACGGTTGACGGTTGACAGTCACTCGGCGATTGAAATCGCTTCTTGTCAAACAAAGTCCGCCTGCGCGGACTAAACAATAAGAGCCGTATGATAGCAATAACTAATACC
Source organism: Microcoleus sp. MP8IB2.171 (assembly GCA_030248405.1). GTDB lineage: Bacteria > Cyanobacteriota > Cyanobacteriia > Cyanobacteriales > Microcoleaceae > Microcoleus. The sequence continues at coordinate 566 of JARCMA010000047.1, read as the reverse complement.
AAATCTTGGTTAGCTAGCCCCTTGATTTCTTAGTCTGCGGAGGCAGACTTTGTTTGTATAGTAGCGGTTTCAACCGCCGAATCATAAACAGTCAACACTCTAACAAAAATGATTAAAGGCACTACTAAACTGTTGGGAGTAATTGGTCATCCCGTCGAACATTCTCTGTCGCCGGCGATGCACAATGCTGCTATTTCTCACTTGGGAGTCGATTTTGTTTACCTGCCGTTTCCGGTAAAACCAGGGGATTTAAAAGTTGCTCTTGCAGGATTTGCGGCGATCGGCGTTCGGGGATTTAGCATCACGATTCCCCATAAACAAGCAATTTTACCGCTACTGTCGGAAGTTTCTCCGATCGCCCGATCGATCGGCGCAGTCAATACCGTATACCTGACTGACAAAGGTTGGTGCGGCACAAATACTGACGTTGAAGGCTTTCTCGCGCCGCTGCAAACTCCCCCAACCCCCCCTTACCAAGGGGGGGCTAAAGACGCGACCTCTCCCTTAGAAAGGGGCAATACGGCTGTCGAATCCTCTCCCCCCCCTTACCAAGGGGGGGCTAGGGG
>JARCMA010000007.1 GCA_030248405.1 Microcoleus sp. MP8IB2.171 | reverse complement strand
TTCTAAATTGTGCCGCGATATTTTGCCGCCCAAGCTGATAGCATGACAAGTATAGCTGCTGTTGCGAGATTGGGCGATCGCACTTTTGCCAATATGAACCACATTCAAACCTTCGCGCTGGAGTCGAACGTGATTCACAGCAGCATTTTCGCCGACAACAACATCCGTCACAGCATTTGTAAATGCAGCGACATTACCAATAGTTGCGTAATCCTCAACCAGGGTGACATTGCTTCCAGGCTCTGCTATAACCACACAGTGTGGCTGACACATCGTCGGAGATGCGCCTGGTGCGGTCAGGAAGAGTAAATGAATCGGCCGCTCGACGGACATATTGGCCGGTACGAACACCACCGCAGAATCTGCCAAACCCGCAGTATTCAGCGCTGTAAAAACTTCCGTTTGTTGGCTGTGCTTGCTCAAAACATCGGTGATGCGCGCCTGATATTTTTCCGGTACGTTGGATAGATTACCCACATAAAAGTCCGGCAAATTCCCCGTTGACAAATCCGGCGCATAAACACCGTTGACAAATACCAATCTTAAAGGTAAATCGTTCTTGTCTTTCACAGGCATAGTAATATCAGACAACTTAATTGCTGACTGATTGCTCTGGGGCACATTAAACTGGGTTTGCAAAAGCGATGACAAATCTGTAAACCGCCATTCTTCATCCCTCACAGTCGGAAAATTCGCAGCAAGCACATATTCAGTCGCCGCATCCCGCAAATCCTGCAACCCGTAAGCCGAACTTTCGCTATTAGCAGCCTCCAAATTACCGCACTGATTCACCAAATCAGCCAAAAACATTTCCCTAGTAGCAACTTGCGTATTAATCATCGCGCGCCAACTCCTGCTGCTTCCTCTTCCACAACCCAGTCATAACCGCGTTCTTCCAATTCCAGCGCCAACTCTTTCGGGCCAGTCAAGATAATTCTACCAGCTTCCATGACGTGAATGAAATCAGGAATAATGTAATTCAACAACCGCTGATAGTGAGTAATCACCAACATACAATTTTCAGCAGTTGACAACTGATTCACGCCGCCGGCGACAATCTTGAGAGCATCGATATCCAAACCCGAATCAGTCTCATCCAAAATAGCTAACTTCGGTTCCAAAAGTGCCATTTGCAAAATCTCATTCCGCTTTTTCTCGCCGCCGGAAAAACCCTCATTGACGCTGCGGCTCAAGAAAGTCGGATTCATCTTCACAACATCCAGCTTATCCTCGATTAAATCTTGGAAATCAAAAGCATCCAACTCTTCCAAACCGCGATGTTTGCGGTGAGCATTGTAAGCCACGCGCAGGAAATCGACATTGCTAACGCCCGGAATTTCCAAAGGATATTGGAAAGCTAGAAATATGCCTGCTAAAGAACGTTCTTCCGGCGGTAATTCCAGGAGATTCTGTCCCAGGAAAGTAACTTCTCCGCCCGTCACCGTATAAGCAGGATGGCCGGCTAATATTTTGGATAAGGTGCTTTTCCCTGAACCGTTCGGACCCATAATCGCGTGAATTTCACCCGATTTAATTTCCAGATTCAAACCCTTAAGGATTTGGATATCTTCCACATTCGCAGTTAAATCGCGGACAGATAACACCACTTGACTATTTTCAACAATCATCTCTTTTTTTCCTTTTCCTCAATGCACTTTACAGTTTTTTCTTCTCGTTCCTAGGCTCTGCCCATTGGTGACAACTTAACGTTAAACCGATAGTCCACCAGGGAATGAATTCCCTGTCTCAAAGCTTAAGTCCTCTGAAGAGGACTGAGAAGAAAATTTTTAAACTCATTAGTCCTCTTAAGAGGACTTTAACTTTGAGGCAGGGGTTTCAACCCTTGCCGGACTGTCGGTTTGACGTTACGTTGCCAGCAATGAGCTCTGCCCCTTAAAGAGGGTAAATTACCCGACACTTCCTTCTAACTTCAGACTCAACAACTTGTCAGCTTCCGCAGCAAATTCCATCGGTAACTGATTGAAAACATCCTTACAAAAACCGCTAATCATCATCGAAATAGCATTTTCTGCGGAAATTCCCCGCTGGGCGAAGAAGAACAATTGCTCTTCCCCAATTTTAGAAGTAGAGGCTTCGTGTTCCACTTTAGCAGTATGATTCTGCACTTGAATATAAGGGAAAGTATTCGCTTGAGCGTTATCGCCAATCAGCATCGAATCGCACTGAGAATAATTCCGAGCACCTTTAGCACTAGGCCCCATTTTTACTAAGCCGCGATAGCTGTTAGAAGAATTTCCCGCCGAAATTCCCTTGGAAATAATCGTGCTGCGAGTGTTTTTGCCGACGTGGATCATTTTAGTTCCGGTGTCAGCTTGCTGTTTGTGGTTTGTTAGCGCTACTGAATAGAATTCACCTACCGAGTTGTCGCCGACTAAGACGCAACTGGGATATTTCCAGGTAATCGCGGAACCTGTTTCTACTTGCGTCCAAGAAATCTTGGAATTGACTCCTTGACACAAGCCGCGCTTTGTCACAAAGTTGTAAATGCCGCCTTTACCATTGGCATCACCGGCGTACCAGTTCTGCACTGTGGAATATTTGATGTCGGCATTATCCATTGTTACCAATTCCACGACAGCGGCGTGCAGTTGGTTGGTGTCAAACATGGGCGCGGTGCAACCTTCCAAGTAAGACACAGAGCTGTTTTCTTCTGCGATAATTAGGGTGCGCTCGAACTGGCCGGAATCTTCGTTGTTGATGCGGAAATAAGTTGACAATTCCATTGGGCATTTTACGCCTTTGGGAATGAAAACGAAGGAACCGTCGGTGAATACGGCGGAGTTGAGGGCTGCGAAAAAGTTGTCGCCGACTGGTACAACAGTGCCAAGATATTTTTCGATTAGTTCGGGATAATCTTTGACGGCTTCTGTGATGGAACAGAATATAACGCCGTCTTTGGCTAGCTTTTCTCTAAAGGTTGTGGCAATTGAAACGCTGTCGAAAACAACATCTACGGCGACATTTCCCAGTCGTCTTTGTTCGGATAGGGGAATTCCCAATTTCTCGAAGGTTTCTAATAGTGTCGGGTCTACTTCGGCCAAACTGTTGAGCTTTTTGGGCTTTTGTTTTGGGGCGGAGTAGTAGATAATGTTTTGGTAGTCGATCGCCGGATAGTTGACATGAGGCCAGGTTGGCTCGGTCATGGTCAGCCACTTGCGGTATGCTTTGAGGCGAAATTGCAGCAGGAATTCCGGTTCGTTTTTCTTGGAGGAAATTAGCCGCACTACATCTTCGCTCAAGCCGCGGGGGATGGTGTCTGACTCGATGTCGGTGACGAAACCGTATTTGTAGGGCTGGTTGACTAGGGTTTGGGCTGTGGTAGAACTCATTATTTTGCGTGTTCAGTGTTCTAGATAATTCTCTCAAAGATGGCAGACGGGGCAATCCCTGTCTGGGCTTGAGCGGATTCTGCTGGACTGCTCGGTTAAGTTAAACAACAAGTCTGTTGCTTTACTATTATTTTAAGCTACATTAACAACAGCGATCTTGTCAAAGTCAAATTAATATTTTTTTGTGAAGATGATGCAGACTCAGCAGACTTCCACGAAACAAGACATCCTGCAATATTTGCTCAAGGGGGGTCAGGGGACGGCTCTTGAGTTGGCGGAGTCTTTGGATATTAGCCCGCAAGCGATTCGCCGTCACTTGAAGGATTTGGAGGCGGAGGGCGCAATTCGGTATCAGTCGGTTCAGGCTGGTATGGGGCGACCGCAGCATATTTATGAGCTTACCAGTCTGGGGCGCGATCGCTTCCCGAATCGTTACGGCGATTTTGCGTTGTCTTTCCTGGATACGTTGGCGGAAACTGTCGGCCGCGAGCAAGTTATTAGTATCCTGCAAAAACAGTGGCAGCGCAAGGCCACGGAGTACCGCCGGTTGGTGGGTGAGGGCTCGCTACAAGAGCGGGTGACTAAGTTGGTGGAACTCCGCAGGGCTGAAGGTTATATGGCTGAGTATTATCCTGTAGAATCTGTAGATGTGGAAATAGGCGATCGATTTGTGTTGATGGAACACAACTGCGCGATTTCTAATGTTGCTGAAACTTTTCCGAGTGTTTGCGGCAATGAGTTGGAAATGTTTGCTGCGGTTTTGCCGGACTGTATTGTTGAGCGCACTCACTGGATTATTGATGGGGAACAGCGCTGCGGTTATTCTATTGCTCGAAAGAAGTCAGTTGACAGTTGACAGTTGACAGTTGACAGTTGACAGTTGACAGTTGACAGTAGTAACAATTATCAATTACTAATTACCGATTATCAATTACTCATTACCAATTTTTTTATATGGAACCGCTAGCAGATTTTTTAAAGCCGGAAGAGTGCGCGGAAGTTGATATGGCGCTGCTGTCATCGAAGGAAAAGTTTTCGGCGCGGTTGGCAATTTATGCTTTGAGGGTGCTCAAGCAAATTGCTGGGGAGACTGGGAGGCCGATAACTGAGGTGTCTAACCAGCAGGTGATGGATTGGATTAAGAATGATGAGAGTATTCGGCAGTCAATTCAAGTTGATGCTAGTTTTGAAAACTTTTTTACCAATTTGGTGGTTGCGTCTTTGCGACCGTTGAGGCAAATTGCTGTGGAAGTTGGAGGGGCGATCGAACAATTAACAGTTAAGCAGGTCGTCGCGTGGTTTGTAAAGGACGGCAAGATTCGCCGAGAACAGGGAACCGATGCCGCTTTTTTGGATTTGTGATAGGGCTGACGCGCTTCGACTCCCAGAAACTATTGTCGTAAAAACCCGGTTTCTCGCCCCTCATGCGACTCCATGACATCATCCAAAAAAAACTTTTCACAAAGGGGTTGACAAACTGGGGAAAGCTTGGTAATGTAATTAGGTCGAGCGAAAGAGATGCAGCGCATCAAACTTAACGCAGACACAGGATTTAAAGTTTTCAAAGCTTTCCTGGTGCTTATGATGTAATGGAACCACTCCGATCCATCCCGAACTCGGTTGTTAAACGTTGCTATGGCGAAGATACTCGGCGGGTCACTGCCCGGTAAAATAGCTCGGTGCCAGGTTAATAATAAATTAAAGCTCTTTTCCCGCAACAACGGAAAAGGGCTTTAGTTTTTTGGGGAGTTGTTAGTCATTATCTTGGATACTCAATAGATCGATCAATGGCTTGAGATCGAGATACATTGTACGATAAGGCACTGATGATGGTAAAGACTCATTAGGATCGACAAATTGAAAACCAAACTTCTCGTAAAAGCCAGATGCGTCATAGGGAGGAGTAGTATCTGGGTCGTAAAGTGCGTCAACGGTCATAAAGCGCACACCAACTGTAGGTGAAATCTCCGCTGCAACGTACTCTACTGCCCATTCAACTAGACGGCGACCTGCTCCTTTCGCACGTTTATCTACTGCTAATAAACCAATCTTGATGGCTGGAAACGATCGGTACTGAACGCCTTCGTCAAGTAGGATTGGTTCATCTAATTCCAGTTTATCTGTGAGTAGCGTGATGTAACCTGCCAAACTGTCTTCACCGCGTAAAATCCAGCATTGACTGATACAAGCATCTATATCTCGCTGAATACGTCCTTGTCGCCAGTAGGTGACAAACTCACCCCGCAGACAGCGAAACCCCTGACCAGAAATGGTAAGCTCGGAGGTCAAATGCTCGACAGGCAACTCGGAAAAATCAACTCCTGCAAACTTACTACTTGGCGGCATTGGCAGCTTTCCGACGATGGCGACGAGCCGCAATCCGTTGAGCCAAAGCTAAAGCAGCTTCATTTGCAACATAACCGCCAGTCTTAAGGGCATGGGCAAGTTTTTGAACTTCGCTACCTGAGACTGGCTTGGAAACTGTATGCAGTGGGTACTTCATTACGAAACCTGATTGACCAATTCTATCATAGTATACATTCTATTTTTGAGGTAAAAATTTATGAAGATTAGTTATGATTCTGAAGTTGATGCTCTATACATTAGACTTGTAGAAGGTAAGCATGAGTGTCGCACCTTACAGTTAACTGACGAAATTGCTTTAAATATTGGGGAAAATGAGTTATTGGTAGGGATAGAAGTTTTAGATGCTACACAGGTTTTAGGTAGTGGAAATATACCTAATGTGGTGCTAGAAAATATAGCTTTTACTGTGCTTAAATAGAAAGAGCGATCGCTAGGAGTGCAAATCTAAGTAAGGATGAGTGGAAAAATGCTCCGTACTTTTGATGCAAAATCTTATACAGATTTACTTGTTCGGTATCAACCAAAACCGATCGCAAATGAAGCAGAAAACGAGGCCGCGAAGCATATCGAAGGACGCGATCGGGTTTACTATTATCAAACAGAATCGCACTGACAATTGCATTTGTATCAAAAACGTAGCGCATCTCACTCCTCAAAAAGAATTGAATCCAAAATTTCTGGGGTCAATCCTCGCGATTGAGCATTCCGACTAATCTCACTCATTACCTCCTCTAGGGGTCTTTTGCGTCGAATTGCATCACTAAGTTTCAGGCTAAGTAATGCCTCTAATTTACGACGCTGTTCTTCAGAAGCAGCCTCAAATATTTTAGCAACTTCAGCATTAACGCGAATTGCGATCGTTTTGGTTTGCATGATGGTTATGTGATGTTTCAATGACTGTTTTCAAATAAGCTAGAATTGCTACGAATGGGCATGACATATAACTACAAGTGTATTGGCGAGTATTCCATATTTACATATAATCCTTCATATCTTCGAGAGGTTCATCAAAATCATCAGACATCCAGATTTTATCTTTCCAAATTCCAAGTCCGCCTCGCTTTGTCGGCTTTTCTTGGGTGGAGTTTTT
>JARCMA010000421.1 GCA_030248405.1 Microcoleus sp. MP8IB2.171 | reverse complement strand
GTCAGCAACTGGTTCAGGGTTTGTTCCCGTTCGTCGTTACCACCGCCGATACCAGCGCCGCGCTGACGACCAACTGCATCTATTTCATCGATGAAGATGATGCAAGGAGCATTTTCTTTAGCTTTCTTGAACAAGTCGCGGACGCGGGATGCGCCGACACCGACGAACATTTCGACAAATTCGGAACCGGAGATGCTGAAGAAAGGCACGCCGGCTTCGCCTGCGATCGCTTTTGCCAGCATGGTTTTACCTGTTCCGGGAGGGCCAACTAGCAGCACGCCTTTAGGAATCTTCGCGCCGACTGCGGTGAAGCGTTCGGGTTTTTTGAGGAATGTCACGACTTCGGCGAGTTCTTCTTTGGCTTCTTCTACGCCTGCTACGTCGTCGAACAGTACGCCTGTTTTAGCTTCCATTTGAAAGCGTGCTTTGGATTTGCCAAAATTCATGGCTTGGCCTGGGCCTCCTGGCACGTTGCCGCCACCTCGGCGGAACAGGAAAAACAGCCCTCCTACTAACAATAGGGGAAATACTAGATTGCCTAAAACTCCCCAGATAGCGCCGTCGTTGCGTAGCGGGTGAGTGTCGAAGCTGATTTTGGAGTCTCTGAGCCTAGAAACCAGTTCCGGGGCATTTGAGGGCAAGTCTACCCGCCACCGCTGCTCGTGATTGTCCAGTTCGGGATCGACTGCTAGGACAATAGCCGTCCGACCTCCGTCGTAAAGGTCAACGCTGGTCACTCGACCGGCGTTTAAGTAATCTAAGAATCGACCGTAGCTTAAGCGGGTGCTGGCGGTGTTCTTGCTCATTTCTGCTGGGGATGGGGCCAAGGCTCCCTGCCACAAGAAAAAGCCGATGACTAAGGCGGGTAAAGTCCAAAGTAGTATAGTTCGCCAAGAAATTTTCATAAATGCGGATGCCTTGAATTGGGGACAGATCGTGTAAGATCGCGGTGTCGGAGAAGTGCGACAAAAGTTTACACTCAGAATCTTAACTAAATTTAACTTAACAATGTACTCTCAGGCAACAGGGCTTCGGCCGCGATCGATCGAGAATAGGGCTGACCGGAACTATCCAGGGTACAAGCCCCGGGATCGCGGCCCCTGTTGTCGCCTCTAAAATCTAGAATCTAAAATCTAAAATCTAAAATCTAAAATCCATTAAGGGCGATCGTCCCGAATATAATGTTTGGTGCTGATTTCGATACCGATCTAGGTAGAGTTAGAAGAATCGCCGCTTTCACCCACTGTCTTTAATCGTGGCAGTGTCAAGGGATAAGGCATGATAATGGTGAGGCTCAGTGAGGTAAGACATTTCAATGACAACTAGACAGCTTGTTCCTAATTCGGCTATGCTGACGCAGCAGACTAAGATCGCTTCTCACAAATCGATTATTAGTGCTGATTTGGGTCGGACGGCAACTAAAGCCTGCGTGAGTCGCAACCCCAGCAGCGTGGTTTTCATCCCTGCCAACGTGGCTGCTATGCCCGTTGAAAAGGTTCGTGGTGGCAGCTTTGAGTCGAAAGCAACAGACCCTCTGTTGGATATGTGGCTGGAGTACCAGGGCAAAGGGTACGCGATCGGTCAACTGGCGGCAGATTTTGGCGCTAATCTCGGCGGCGCCGACCAGTCGAAAGTAGTAGATGCTTTGGTTAAGGTCTTTTCCTGTGCTGGATATTTCCAGATGAAGGGCGACATAGCAGTTGTGCTGGGTTTGCCGTTTTATTCGCAGGATCAGTTTGAGAAGGAAAAGGAAGAGATTATCAGCCAACTGCGTTCTCCCCACGTTGTGGTGTACCGGGGCGAGCGTGTGGATATTAATATCAGTCACGTTTGGGTGATGCCCGAAGGGTTCGGCAGCCTGATTTGGTGCGAGGCTCAAGATAACAAGGAGTTTACGCCGGAGTTGCCGGAACTGTCGGTGGCTGTTGTTGATATCGGACACCAAACTACCGATTTGTTAATGGTCGATCGTTTCCGGTTCGCCCGGGCGGCTTCTAAGAGCGATTCCTTCGCAATGAACAAGTTCTACGAACAAGTTGCCTCAAAAATTCCGGGAGCAGACCCTCAATCTCTGTCTTTACTGGAAGCGGTGAATAAACCAGAAGGCCAGCGTTTTTACCGTCCGAGAGGAGCGACTAAGCCGACTAATTTAGATCCGATTATTAAGGATTTGCGAGAGGCTTTCGCTAACGAACTGTCCGAGCGTTTGGTGCAGTGGCTGCCGGAACGTGTGACGGATGTGGTTCTGACTGGCGGGGGCGGCGAGTTTTTCTGGGAGGTGTTGCAACCTTTGCTTAAAGACGCCAATCTTAAGGCTCACTTGGCTCAGCCTTCCCGGAAAGCTAATGCTTTGGGACAGTTTATTTATGCTGAGGCTCAGCTAGCCACGATTAAGTAACGCATTAAGGCTTGAACCCTATGGCACTGTGGGCAAAAAATAAGGCGAATTTCTCGGTGGCGTTTACGGAAGATGCTGCGGATCAAACTTTGCTGGCCGCTATTGAAAAAGAGTTGGCTTTCACGAAGTATCAGACTTTCAGCAATCTCTGCAAGCAAGCTTTGTGGCAGTTTTTGTCTGTATCTGAGTCTGCTAGCTCTACACAGAGCTTTCAGCGGTTGGAACAGCGTATTGCTGAACTTGTGGTCAAATTTGCTGAGTTTGAGCACAATGTTTCGGCAGAGGAATTAAGCCGTTTGGAGGGACTGGAACATCACCTGAGTCAACTCAGCGCGCAGTTGGATCAATTGCAGGGGAGTGTTAACAGTAAGTTTGCTCAAGTTTCTTTTGCCCAAGTTTCAAAAGTAGTAGAGCCTGGCCCCATTGAGTCTGAATCTGTGGATAATGTAGTGTCTGATGCTGAAGTTGCTCCTCCTCGGAATTCCGATCCTTTGTTGGAGCGTTTAAGTTCTTTGTTACCCCAAGATTTCTAAAATGAGGTAGACCCAGGCTAAAAAGCCTTGAGATGTAATGTTAGTGGCCCGCTGTTGGCAGCCGGTACTGAATACAGAAACAAAGCGATCGCTCTTTTGAAAAAAAAGGGCGATCGCTTTGTTATTAGTCATTAGTCATTAGTCATTAGTCATCAGTCATTAGTCTCGATCTAGCGGTTTTCAACTTTCGTGAGGTACTCGCCAGTTATCTTATCAATTACCAATTACAAATTACAAATTACCAATTACCAATTACCATTATTCCATCAATCTAAATTTTTGCAATCGCGAACGAATGGCACCAGGCTGTCGCTGAAATCTCTTGGCTAATTCGCCAATTTGTTGACCGCTAGCATATTCTTTCTTCAAATTCTCGTCTTCATCCTGACTCCACTTGACATAAGCTCTGGGATATTTCTGGCGAATTTTCTCATTCTGGGTTTTAGGTCGATAGGGATTATTCTCAATCTCAGAACTGTCAGGCTGCAAATTGCGCTCGCCCGCCATGTCCAACCGTTGGTTAATTTCCCCGCCGCGACTAGCAACCGCCTCCTGAACGCGGTTGGGAATCACAGCAATTTCTTCTGAGAGTTCAGCCAAAGCATTGTCTACTTTTTGCTGAAGTTCTGTTAGCTGCCGCTGCTGCAAATTGCCCCACTGTGGCAGTTCGTTGATAAACTGCTGCAAGTCCAGAATTATTGTTGTCAAAGTTTCGACTTGTTGCAACTCTGGTCGCTGTTTGAATTGGCGGCTGGTGAGTTCGATCTCGCTTTGAATCATTTTAATAGTTTTTTCTAAAATTATTAGTCGCTGGCGCAGGTTCTCAATTGCTGAAATTAGAGAGTGTACGTTTTCTCCCGGCCCAACAACATTGAGATTTTCGCGAGATGTTTGGGAAAGAGCTTCGTCTAAAGCATTTACAGCAATTTGCAATTCCTCGATCGCGCGATCGGTAGTAGCGGCTTGTTGATTTACCCGATCGAACGTAGCCGCCGTACTTGCTTTAACTTGCCCGTGCAATTTCTGCCGGTTCACAAAATTCAACACCAACGAAATCACTACAGGCACTTGAGCATAAACGCTCTGCCCCCAAACCAAACTAACAGCCAATCCCACAGCAGAGGCAGCAATAAAAACCACTTCAGCAGTTTCTAACCAATTGCTCGACTTGGGATTTTGGATTTTGGTGGGTGAATTGGATGATGACATAGGCTAATACCATTTTAGATTTTAGATTGTAGATTTTAGATTTTAGATGGGAATGACTGATGAAGCTCGTAGTTGGGATCGCGGACTTATAGTTGCATTTTTTTTTAACTGGTGCAAGTATGCTGGTAAAAATAAACTACGCGCGAGTGCAGATATCCGGTATGTAATCGCACGTATATCCCGAATTTAGCAGTGGTGAAAAACAGATTAAGTTTTTTATTCACAGCCATTTAATTAAATATATTAAATCTGCAAAATTAGTCGAGCTAAAGTGAAATAAATCAAGACCCCAAGGACATCAACTGCGGTGGTAATAAAGGGAGCAGACATTAAAGCGGGGTCTAAACCCAAAGAACGAAACAGAAACGGCAGAGATGAACCGGCAATAGAAGCTAAAATTGCGATCGCAAACAAACTGATCCCCACCGCGACGGCCACTGCTAAACTCCCTTGCAGAGTATAAGCCCAGCCCGTCGCTACAGTCCCCAATATAGCTCCTAGCAGCGCTCCCGCCATCCCCTCGCGAACAATTACTTGAAACGGGCCCATTGCTGTAATTTCGTCAGTGTTCAAACCGCGAATTACAACAGTTGAGGACTGAGCTCCGACATTGCCTCCAGTGCCAGTCAGCAGGGGAATAAAGGCTGCTAAGGCGACTACTTGGTTCAAAATATCTTCTTGAGCTCGAATAATTGCACCGGTGACAGTATTGGTTAAGAGCAGAACAAACAGCCACACCACCCTTTTGCGGGCAACGGTAATTAAATCGGTCTGAAAATAATTGTCGCCGCCGGACTGGACGCCACCCAAGGCATAAATATCTTTGTCGGCTTCTTGTTCTAAAATGTCGATCGCGTCGTCAACTGTAATGATCCCGACCAGACGCTGTTCGCGGTCTACAACGGGCACAGCTAAAAAATCGTAACGCTGGATCAGCCTAGCTACTTCTTCTTGATCCGTGCCAGTTTGAACAGAAACTACGTCGCGGGTCATAATTTCGCCGACAGTTTTGTCGAGGGGGGAAGTGACTAAATCCCGCAAAGATAAAATGCCGGTCAAGCTGCGTCCGGCGTCGGTGACGTAAAGAGAATAAATTGTTTCGGTAGTTTTAGCCAAAGAGCGAATTCGGTCTAAAGCTTGGGCGACGGTAAAGCTTTCTTTCAGAGAAATGTATTCCGGGGTCATTATCCTGCCGGCGGTACTGGCTTCGTAACCCAAAAGTTGAGCCGTAGCTTCCCGTTCCGTCGGGCTCAATTCACCCAACAGGCGACGGACTAATATTGCCGGCAGTTCGTCAAAGAGTTTAGCTCGATCGTCCGGGGACATTTTGTCTACAATGTCAATGACTTCTTGGCGTTTGAATTTTTCGCAGAGGGACTGCTGAACGCTGGAGTCGAGATATTCGTAAACTGCGATCGCTTCGTCTTTGGAAAGCAAGCGGAAAGCTATTACTTGCATGGTTTCTGGCAGGCCTTCGATAGCTTCAGCTATGTCTGCTTCCTGCACCGGGTGCAAAATCGCTTTTGCTCCTTTAAAGTCTCCTTCTTCCAACAGGGCCCTTAACTGCGATCGAACTAATTCCCGCAGTTCTTTTCGCGCGTAGGTGGGTAGAGAAGACGATTGATAACTTTTTTCTGTCACTGATGACCCTCCTAAACCTGTGCTGCGCGCCTTCCTGAATCCAGTTTAGAGCCTATTGACGCCACTGGTTGCAGTTATACGATTTACACGGGCGGAGTGAGCAACCCAATTTTTTGGCAGATGCGGCACCACCAAAACCAAGCTGTATTGTCGAAACCGGGTTGCTTGGTATTGTGTTTTTGATCTAGCGCCAAAGAGCGTGAGTTCGGGAAAGTGCGATCGATTACCAATTACCAATTACCAATTACCTGACATACCTCATCGCCGTTGAGAATGGCTATACTGTCAACTGTCAACTGTCAACTGTCAACTGTCAATTCAAACCAACAACTGATATTTTTCTTGTGCCAAACGGTAAAGCGGGCGCCACACCAAACGGTTAGTCAGTACAACCAACAGCGACATCACAGAAGTAGCAGCTAACAGCAAAGGAAAATTACCCGATGCCGTAGCTTCGGAAATCGTCTCGCCCAAACCGCTTGTTCTAATTATTTCACCTTTAAACTGCACGTATTCGCTGACAATACTCGCATTCCAAGCTCCGCCCACCGCCGTAATGATTCCTGTAATTAAATAAGGGAATATTCCAGGCAAAATTAAAGTTTGCCAGCGCTGAATCAGAGAAAGTTTGTAAACTTGCGCGGCTTCAAACAACTCCGAAGGTATGGCTTGAGCACCCGCAATCACATTAAACAGCAAATACCACATTGTACCCAACATCATCAATGCCACAGAACCTATTTGCAAGCCGCCTCCACCGCGGACTAAAGCTAGCAGCAATACGGGAAATAAAGCTGTTGCTGGTACAGAAGCCGCTATTTGCACTAATGGCTGCAAAATCTGAGCTAAACGTGGATTTCGACCGATCGCCACTCCGAGGGGTACTGTCCATAACAGCGATAGAAATAGCGCGCAAATGACTCGCAAAGCTGTGAAAAATGCACCTCCCATGACTTTTTGCCAGTCAGACAAACTCAGCAACCGCAGCAACAGCACCGCTTCCCAAGTTCCCCAAAGCACGATCGCGGCAAACCCGCTGACAAACAGCCAATTTATCCAATTTCCGAGGCGGCTTTGTTGGCGAGGATTTGTTGGTAAATTCGCAGGTGCAAAACCTCTTGCCACATGGCGATCGAAACTGTCGCCGACGGGCGAAATCCGCGACTTCAACACCCGCAGCGTCGCCGATCGCCTTAAAAAATCCAATACCTTTGACTGTGGTACATTAGTAGCTTCCACGGCTTGATATTTAAACTTTTCCACCCAAGCAATCAAAGGCTGCCAGATAAAAAAGTCGATCGCGATAATCACACCGATTAATACTGCTAAACCCCAGCCGATTGCCCCAAAATTGCCTTGATTGGCTGCCTTGCCCAAATAGGAACCAAGCCCTGGTAAATTAAAATTTTTATCGCCCAATGTAAAAGATTCGATCGCAATCAAAAAGAACCAGCCGGGGTGCATCTCACTTTGGCAAATACATCAAATTGAAAGTTGACCGTTGAGGTAAGCACAGCGAAGAGAAAGGATAGAGGGAACGCTCTCAATATTCCAT
>JARCMA010000420.1 GCA_030248405.1 Microcoleus sp. MP8IB2.171 | reverse complement strand
GAAAATCAGTTAGATCCTAATAATCCCCAGCATTTCAATATTCTGCGATATCGGTTATTGGATTTTATTGCGGATTTTGCTAATTGGGATAATTCCACACAGCCAGACTATTTAGAAACCTGTCGCGCTTTAACTCAAGCAGCCCATGAAGCTTTAGGCGGAGTTCCCGGAACTCGTCCCCTAGTTGTTGACCCCTTTGCTGGGGGTGGTTCGATTCCTTTGGAAGCGCTGCGAGTAGGTGCGGATGCTTTTGCTTCTGACTTGAATCCGGTGGCGGTTTTGTTGAATAAAGTGGTGTTGGAATATATTCCTAAATATGGGCAAAAGTTAGCGGATGAAGTGCGGAAGTGGGGACAGTGGGTTAAGGAAGAAGCAGAGAAGGAATTAGCTGAATTTTATCCGAAAGACGCTGATGGAAGTACGCCGATTGCTTATCTTTGGGCTAGGACAATTATTTCTGAGGCTCCTGATGATGGGACGGGGATTCCTGTGGAAGTGCCGTTAATGCGTAGTCTTTGGTTGGCAAAGAAAGCTGGTAGATATAGGGCTTTGCGCTGGGTACGGGATGCTTCGGGTATTGTGCAAACTGAGACGATAGAAGTGACTTATGCCGATGGGGTAACGCGCAAGGTGCGCCGTCCTTTGTTGGAGATTTTTGAGCCGAAAAGTGAGAAGGAAGTTGAGAAGGGAACGGTGGCTAGGGGTTCGGCTACTTGTCCTGTGACGGGATATACAACGCCTGTAGCTTCGGTAAGAAGACAGTTAATACAGCGCAATGGTGGTGCAAATGATGCAAGACTTTTTTGTGTAGTGCTTACAAAAACAAATACACAAGGAAGATTTTATCAGTTACCTAGCTTTGAGGATTTAAAGGCAATTGAAAATGCTATTCTTAAAATAGAAAAGCTAGAGAAAGAGAATTTAGATTATATCTCTCTAGTACCAGATGAAACATTACCTATAATGAGTGGAGTATTTAATGCTCCAATTTATGGTCATGGTACATGGGGAAGCTTATTTACTCCGCGTCAGTTACTTGCATTGGTTACTTTGTCGAAACTTGTCAAACGTCTTAGCAATGATGAGTTAAAAACCGAGAAGGATCTAGCAAAAGTTATACAAACTTGCTTGGTAATGGCTTTAAATAAACAAGCTGATAGCAATTCTTCCCTTTGTACATGGCGCTCAACAAGCCAAGATATAGGACATACTTTTGGCAGGCAAGCACTTCCTATGATGTGGGACTTTGTAGAAGGTAATGTCATTAGTGGAGCAACTAGAGATTGGTCAAATGCTGTAGAAGGAATCTTAAAGGCTATTTCCAGTGTTGATAAAGATATTAAAAATGGAGAAGCTATAAATACATCTGCAACTAATCTCTACTATCTCCCTGATGACTCCGCTCAATTTCTTTGCTCAGATCCACCTTATTACAATGCTGTCCCCTATGCTGACCTATCTGATTTTTTTTACGTTTGGATGAAACGGAATCTAAGAAATTTATATCCTGACTTATTTGCTGGAGAGTTATCTCCAAAAAATGAAGAAATTTGCGAAATGGCTGGTTGGGATTCGGTTCGATATCCTCATAAAGATGGGAAATGGTTTGAGGAGCAAATGGGCAAAGCAATGGCAGAAGGGCGGCGAGTAGTTGCTCCAAATGGTATAGGTTTGATTGTTTTTGCTCACAAATCCACAGCAGGATGGGAAGCCCAACTGCAAGCGATGATTGATGCAGGTTGGATTTTTACAGGTTCTTGGACAATAGATACCGAAATGGGAAACCGTCTTAGAGCCATGAACTCAGCAGCCCTTGCTTCATCCGTTCACCTTGTCTGTCGCCCCAGAGAAAACCCCGATGGCACATTACACGAAGAAATTGGCGATTGGCGCGATGTATTACAAGAACTTCCCCAACGGATTAAAGAATGGATGCCGCGCCTCACGGATCAAGGCGTAGTCGGTGCCGATGCCATCTTTGCTTGTTTAGGCCCCGCCCTCGAAATCTTCTCCCGCTATTCCAGTGTTGAAAAAGCCAGCGGCGAAGTTGTCACCCTGCGCGAATATCTCGAATATGTCTGGGCTGCGATTTCCAAAGAAGCACTCAGCACTATTTTCAAAGATGTAGATACTTCCAGCTTTGAAGAAGATGCTCGATTAACTGCCATGTGGTTGTGGACACTTTCATCAGGTGGTGGAGAAACAGGCAAGATGCCTGTTCCACAAGGTGATGGGAAAACAGGTAAGATGCCTGTTCCACAAGAGGAAGAAGATGTTAGCGATGATGATGAGGAAAGCACAGGCAAAAAAGCAAAAATCACAGGTTTTAGCCTCGAATATGATACGGCCCGCAAGATTGCTCAGGGACTCGGTGCTAACTTGGAAAACCTCACCAGTTTAGTACAAGTCAAGGGCGATAAAGCGCGACTGCTACCAGTCTCGGAGCGATCTCCATATCTGTTCGGCAAAGACGCGGGCCAAGCCCCAGTCAAGCGCCCGAAAAAACAGCACAAGCAATTGAGTCTCTTTGATACTTCACAGAGCACAGCCGATGAAGTGTCAGAAGATTGGGGCGATACCAATATTGAGAATCAAGGTAAAACTGTACTCGATCGCATCCACCAAACCATGATTTTATTTGCCGCTGGACGCAGCGAAGCCCTCAAACGCTTCTTAGTCGATGACGGCGTGGGAAGTGACAAGCGCTTCTGGACATTAGCCCAGTCTCTCTCGGCCTTGTATCCCACGGGCACTGATGAAAAGCGCTGGGTGGATGGAGTTTTAGCTCGCAAAAAAGGGTTGGGGTTCTAATGATGCAAAATATCGCCTACCAGTGGCAAACTAAATTCTGGCAAACCCTGCAACAACCTGAAAATGCTGACCCTTTAAAACAAGCTGCCTTAAATGGACAACTTGCTAAATGGACAACAGCTTTAACCACTACCGTTGTCGCCACTTCTACAGCAATGGGTTGGCAGTCTTCCGCTAGAGGAAATTCACTAGGCTTGTTTCCTGTTTCAACCAGTGAATACCTAGCCTTAGATGTAATGTCCTTTGCTCCTGGTAATACTCGCTGGCGGTTCCCTATCGCTGTGATGGAATTAGAGAACAGTAGCGATATTAACCGCAGTGCCTATTCACTATGGAAAGTGCTATGCGTGCGTGCAGATTTACGAATAGTATTTTGCTACCGCCGCAGTGCAGAGGAACGCGCTTCTGTGATTGCGTTCCTGCGTGATGAAGTGCTGCAAGCCATGAGTCTAGCCGACAGGAGGAAACTCGGAGGTCAAACCCTTGTAGTCGTAGGTAGCCGAGACGATTATGCTACCTTTCCCTACGGCTTTTTTAAATGGTGGGAATTGGAAATAAATACCGGAAAATTTACGATCATCTCTTAGGAGAATAAGCAATGGCAACGATCAAACCTTGGTATAAAATTGAAGGACTTATCCCCCGCGAAGATTTGCGCGAAGGCAAACCTTTAGATGCTTCCGAATTTGCGGTACATCTCGACCAAGTGCGAGACAAACGAGCGCCCGCAGATTATCAAGAACCCGATCGCTTTTTCGATCGCACTTATCTGACCAAATATTTAACATACCTCGCCGCTCAAGTAGTCCGGCGACTCTCTGGTGAAACCACAGAAACCTCAGCTATATTTAATCTTTCTACCCAATTTGGCGGTGGCAAAACTCACGCATTAACTCTACTCTATCACTTAGCAAAACACGGCGCTGCTGCTAACAAATGGACGGGAGTAGATAAAATCTTAAATCAAGCAGCCATTTCCACCATCCCCGAAGCCGCTGTAGCCGTATTTGTCGGCACTGAATTTGACTCCATCACCGGGCGCGGTGGCGATGATGGCACTCCTCTACGCAAAACACCTTGGGGTGAAATTGCCTATCAGTTGGGAGGAGAAGCCGCTTTTAATATTGTCGCTGAGCACGAAAGACAATTTATCGAACCCAAAGGGGATGTGATCCGCAAGTTTCTCCCCAAAGATAAGCCCTGTTTGATTTTGTTGGATGAGATTATCAACTACGCCAGCACCTATCGCAAAACCGGTTATGGCGATCGGCTTTATAACTTCATTCAAGCACTTTCCGAAACTGCCAGAGGTGAAAAAAATGTCGTTTTAGTAGTATCTATTCCCGCTTCAGAGATGGAATATACTGCGGCTGACGAAGCCGACGAACAGCGATTCAAGAAAGTGCTCGACAGATTGGGTAAAGCAATTATGATGTCGGCCGAATCTGAGACATCAGAAATTATCCGCCGTCGCTTATTTGAATGGACAGCCAATGCTGTCACCCCTGAAGGTAAAATCATGCTTCCCAAGGATGCTGTTACTACCTGTAACGAGTATGCAGATTGGGTGATTGAACACAAGCAACAGTTGCCTAGTTTCCCGATTGAAAGTGCGCGGGAAGCCTTTGTCGCGAGTTATCCTTTTCATCCCACAGTGCTATCGGTATTCGAGCGAAAATGGCAGGCTTTGCCTCGATTTCAACGCACCAGAGGTGTCCTGCGACTCTTAGCTTTGTGGGTGTCTATTGCCTACCAAGAAGGTTATAAAGGCAATCATCGCGATGCCTTAATTGGATTAGGAACAGCACCCCTAGATGACCTATCATTTCGAGCGGCAGTATTCGATCAACTGGGAAACGATCGCCTAGAAGGGCCGGTAACAACTGATATTTGTGGCAAAAAAGACTCTCACGCCATTCGCCTCGATGCGGAAGCTACGGAAGATATTAAGAAATCACGACTGCACCGCAAAGTTAATACGACTATCTTTTTTGAGTCGAATGGTGGTTGCACTCGTGTAGAAGCAACTGTCCCAGAAATTCGACTGGCTGTAGGTGAGCCAAATGTAGATATTGGCAATGTAGAAACGGTTTTGGAATCTCTAACTAGCGATTGCTATTACTTAACTGTCGGGCAAACTAAGTATCGATTCAGTCTCTATCCAAACCTCAACAAAATTCTAGCAGACCGTCGCGCTAACGTGCAAGTGCATCGCATTGATCAGCGAATTCTCCATGAGATTCAGAAGTTATTTGCTCTTAATCAGGGAATTCAGGTTATTTGTTTTCCCGAACAACCTAACAATCTTCCCAATCAAGCTGTGCTGACTTTAGCGGTGATGTCTCCCATCCATTCCAAACAGGATGAGAGTACCCTACAGTTGGTGGAGTCAATGATTCGCGAGTCTGGTGCGTCAGCGAGAACGTTTAAGAGTGCGCTAATTTTTGCGATCGCCGATTCTGATGTTCAATTGCGCGAAGAAGCCCGCAAGATGCTATCCTGGGAAGACATTCGGGATGAAGAAACTAATTTAGATGACGTGCAGAAAAAGCAATTATCTGAAAACCTGAAAAAGGCTCAGCGCGATTTAATTGAAACCGTATGGCGCGCTTATAAATACGTCGCGTTGTTAGGGAAAGATAATAAGTTACGGGTGGTGGATTTGGGTTTAGTTACGTCCAGTTCTGCGAGATCAATTGTAGACTTAATTATGAATCGGTTGCGTCTGGATGGGGATGTAGAAGATGCCGTTAGCCCTCGGTTTTTGGTTCGCAATTGGTCTGGTGCTTTCCAGGAATGGAGTACCAAGGCGGTGCGGGATGTTTTCTTTGCTTCGCCTTTGTTTCCGCGACTGTTGAAAGGGGATGCGGTGAAAGATGCGATCGCGCGCGGTGTCAAAGATGGTACTTTAGCATTAGTTGGCAAAGCATCAGGCGATCGATACGAACCGTTCGAGTTCAAAACCGATTTAGCAGCCAGCAAAATAGAAATTTCAGACGATTTGTTTATCATTAAATCAGAGGTAGCCGCCGCTTACCTGCAACGGATCACCGATCCCCCAAAGTTGAGCGCGTTGATAGTTTCCCCCACGCAAGTGCAACTAGAACCGGGTAAGCAGCAAACTTTTATCGCAGGGGGACGCGATCAATATGATCAAGAGATTGCTATTGGTGAAATACAGTGGACTACTACAGGCGGTAATATTGAACCCAATGGCCTACTCACAGGTGGAGAAAATGAGGGAAATTTCACTGTCACAGCAAAAGTAGAAGCAATTAGTGCGATCGCCGAATTTGCCGTAAAATCTTCTAATGGTGTCAGAGCGAAAGAAAATCCTACTATTTATAAATTACCAGACCACCCAACCATCCCACTTCCACCTAAAGGATTGAGATGGATTGGTGAAATCAGTCCTCAGAAGTGGATGAATTTTTATACAAAAGTTCTGAGTAAATTTGCTAGTGACAAAAATGTTAAGCTCACAGTGAAAATAGAAGTTTCTATCGAAGGTGAGGTATCTCAGCAAAGGCGGGATGAGACTAAAATTGCACTCCAAGAACTCGGATTGAATGATGAGGTGGATGTTCTAGAATAAAGTAAATTATTGACTAAGCTTTTAAGGGTGAACTGTGAAACGAGCTAGCAGAGAGATGTGTGTTGATGCGATCGCCCCCTTCGCCCCTGCCCTATAAGGTAAGGGAGTATCAAGGCGCGATCGAGGATTTGACTAAAGGAATTGAGTTAAGTCCACAGTTAGCAAATACTTACAATCCTGTTCTTGCTAAGGCTTACTATCGTCGAGGCGTTTATTTCCACAAGTCTGAAGAGTATCAAAAAGCAACTGAAGATTATGAGAATGCGATTCGGATCGAGCCGAATACAAGTCTTGCAAAAGTTTGTGCGGACTTGCTTGTCTTTGCCTCTAATTGTCTTCCTTTGAACACAGGAATCAGATAATACATTAAGGCTGTACGGGAAGGGCTAATATTATAACTATTGATGGGCTTTCATGTATTCTCGCAGTAAAGTGTTGATCTGGGTTTGATAACCACGACCTTGAGATTTAAACCACTCCAAAACATCACTATCAATGCGTAAGGTAACTTGAGCTTTAGTCTTAGGGTTGGGCAAGCCTCGCTGAACTACGGCTTTAGCAAACATTTCAGGCGTAATTTCAGGGCAATCAGAGAAATCAATATCTTCATCAGTCATGGCATCTAGGCGTTCCCAGTCAGTTTGAGATTTGCTCGAAGTAAATTCGTTGTTCATATTTAGTTGCTTTTCTAGCAGAAATAATGCGGGTAATATCCTCTCGTTATAAACCCAGGAGAGCCGCAACGTACCACAAGACTTTAATTGATTCTTGACACACAATTTAAATGTAGAACAGCTTACCTTATTTTCTTGAGTCCGCGGAGGCGGACTTCGTTTGTGTAGATGCGGTTTCAACCGCCGTTTTATCTTCGCCCCTCCCCATCCCAAATATCCCAACACCGCTGCTACCCGACACCGCACTCTATTAAAACAAAACGCTAAAATAGTAGATCCTACAATTTGGGAGTTAATATTTGACCCTTGCACCTACGCGCGAAAACGTCCTAGCTTGGCTCTCTGACCGCGTTCCTGCTGCCCGCATCACACATATCCTCGGAGTCGAACAAACAGCAGGAGACTTGGCTCGCCATTACGGCCTTGATGAAGCAAAAGCTCGATCGGCAGGACTGCTGCACGATTTGGCAAAATACTTTAAACCTCAACTGCTGCTGCAAATGGCCCAGAAGGAAGGTTTAGAGTTAGACTCAGTGTTAGAGGCACACCCGCACCTGCTGCACGCAGACGCGAGCGCGATCGTCGCTAGAGACGAATTCGGGGTGGTCGATCGAGAAATCTTGGACGCGATCGCCAATCATACCCTCGGCAGACCAAACATGAGCCAGCTCAGTTGTACCGTATTTATAGCAGATACTATAGAGCCGAGCCGCGGCAACACAGCCGAACTAAAATCACTGCGCGAGACAAGCTGGCAAAATCTTTATGCAGCCGTGTGGCAAACTAGCGATTATTCTCT
>JARCMA010000419.1 GCA_030248405.1 Microcoleus sp. MP8IB2.171 | reverse complement strand
GGTCGTTTTCAGGATCGGGCGAGGTGTGGGAATGTCCGCCGGTTTGGCTTCGATCAGCTTTTGGGCTGTGATTGCTCCCAAAAAACCCGGTTCGCCGCACTTCATCAAGGTTTGAAATCGGTGGAGGGCGGCGGTAGAAAGAGGGCCGAAAATGCCGTCTACTGGAGGTTTCAGTAAACCCAGGTCAATGAGGCGGCTTTGAATTTGGCGGCTGAGGTCGTCGTCGGCAGCAATTGCTTTGGCATCGTACCTAATTTTTGAGTTGAGAAAGTTTTGTAATTTCATACTTGCGTGCCCCTGTCAATCGATTTTAGATTTTAGATTTTAGAATTACGAGCGCCGATCGATCCGGTTTCCCTAGACTAAATTGCTGGCTCGTCAATAATTCCCAGTTGATCGTCTCATAAAATTACGGTAATTTTGCCGCGCAATCGATTTTAGATTTTAGAATTATGATTTTAGATTTTAGAATTATGATTTTAGATTTTAGAATTATGATCGCCGATCGATCCTGTTTCCCTAAACTAAATTGCTGGCTCGTCAATAATTCCCAGTTGATCGTCTCATAAAATTACGGTAATTTTGCCGATCGCCCGTACCTTAAAGGCTTCATATTAATTATTTGATACAAAACCTTCAAGGCGAGGGTCGATCAAATTTCACGCACTATTGACTAAAAATCCCTGGTATCCGTTGACATTGTTTCGGCAGAATGCCGAAGGCCGTTGGATGCCTCAAAACCAGAGGGATGGCAGAATTCCCCTGTTGAGGCGATCGACTAAGTTTATGCTTCGTCCGGGCGAATTACCACAACACCCATTGCGTCGGGAGACAGATATTTGACGGCGGCTTCCCGGACATCCTCCGCTGTCTGAGATTGGATGCAGGCTGCGTAGTTGAGGGCGGGAGCGATATCTCCTACCATCGACTGATAGTAACCGTACAAACTTGCTCGATCGCTAGGAGTTTCGTTACCAAAGACAAACCGATTTGCTACTTGGGTGCGGATGCGGGAAATTTCGGCATCTGTCACCAGTTCGGTTTGCAGAGTGCGGATGTGTTGGACGATCGCTGCTTCCACTGCTGCTATATTTTCTGTCGCTAGTTGAGCAGAAATCGAGAATACGCCGCCTAGTCGCTGAGTCATGTTGCTGACGGAAATTGACGAGACTAGCCCTCGATTTTCGCGCAAATCCTTAACCAAGCGAGTTGTGCGCCCGTGGCCCAACACTGTCGCTAACACATCGAGGGCATAGGTTTCGGACATTTCCACAAAACCGGGGACTCGCCACATCACGATCAGTCGGGCTTGCTGAAGGGCTGAGTCTACAAATTCGCGGCGGACTGTTTCGGTAAATGGCGATTCTTTCCCGTAGGTTGGGCTTTGAAATTGCGGGTGAATGCTATCTGTTGAGGGCAGATTTATGTTGCCGTTTCGTGCTGTGCTTTTGGCAGCAAAACTTTCTGCGACAATTTCAATTAGTCGATCGACCGGCAAATTCCCTACAGCCACTGCTGTCATCGCCCCTGGCTGATATCTGCTGCTGTGGAAATCCCGCATTTGTTGGGCGGTCAGATTTTCGATGACGGAAGTCGGGCCGAGTACCGGTCGCTTGTAGGGCAGGACTTCAAAGGCTAATTGCATCGATCGCTGATAGGTACGGCGGCGGGGATTGTCTTCCGATCGTCTAATTTCTTCCAATACTACCAACCGTTCGCGATCGAAAGCATCGTCAGGAATGCTGGCGTTGAGCAAGACATCGACTTGCAGGGGGGCTAGTTCGGCAAAATCTTTAGGGGCTGTGGTGATGTAATAGTTAGTGTAATCTTGGCTGGTGGCTGCATTGGTGACAGCGCCACGTTGCTCGATCGCCCGCTCAAATTCTCCACTGGGAATACTGGGAGTTCCCTTAAAAATCATGTGTTCTAAAAAGTGAGCCATACCGTTGATTTCGTCGGATTCTACGGCTGAGCCTAAATTCATCCACACGCTGAGGTTGACAGCATCGACTGGTAAGTGTTCGGCTATAACTGTGAGGCCGTTGGGGAAATGGCGCACTGTTGGAGCGTTCAGGGGCGATCGGGAGGAGGTTTTGAGGAGGGTTGATGTCATTGCGCTTTTAAATTGATCTTGTTCTTTATATCTTAAATGCTCTTTAACGAAGGCATCGAGGATTCGGCATCTACCATTCGCTATAAAAACCGCGATCGGGCACAACTGTTTTTTTTTGACATCATTAAAAATGGAAAATCCCAAATTGCATCAAAATTTAATATTTCTACAGCCTGCTTGGCAGCGATTTGGCAGATCGACCTCCGGGAAAATCGGCTTAATTTTGACTGTAGCACTGATTTTCTCGGCACTGTTAGCTCCCCTACTTTCCCCCTACAATCCGGCGGTCGATCGCGATTATTTATCCCGATTAGTAGCTCCTAGCGCCAGACATTGGTTCGGTACCGACAGTTTAGGGCGAGATTTGTTAGTGCGGGTGTGGCACGGATTGGGGATATCTTTGCTCGTCAGCTTGGTTTCTGTGGCTGCGGGATTGTTTGTGGGAGGGCTTTTGGGACTCTTCGCTGGGTATTTTCGCGGATGGGCTGAAGTGGCGATCGGCACTTTGGCGGATATTTTGCTAGCGTTTCCTTCAATCTTACTGGCGATCGCCATTGTCACCGTCACCGGGCCAAGCCTGCAAAGCGTAATTATCGCCGTCAGCGCCGTGCAAATTCCCATTTACATCCGCCTCACACGCAGCATGGTGCTATCGCTGCGAGAACAAGAATTTGTGTTAGCAGTCAAAGCCTTGGGCGCCAGCGACTTACGGATTATTTTTCGCCACATTTTGCCCGGAAGTCTCCCACCGTTAGTTGTACAAGCAACTCTTTCCACTGGTACAGCCACGCTAGAAGCCGCCGGTTTAGGTTTTCTCGGTTTGGGCGCGCAGCCGCCAGCCCCGGAGTTAGGGACAATGCTTTCGGACGCTTTCAAAGGCGGATACGCTCTTTCGTCTCCTTGGACTATTTTATTTCCCGGTTTGCTAATTACCTTGATAGTTCTGGGTTTCAACCTTTTTGGCGACGGGCTGCGAGACGTTTTAGACCCCAGAGGGAATTAGAGGGGGAGAGGGGGAATTTATACTTTTTCGTTTTGCCTTCTGCCTTTTACCTTCTGCCTTCTTCCCTCTGCGCCCTCTGCGCCCTCTGCGGTTCATCCCCTCTTCCTTCTTCCTTCTTCCTTCTTCCTTCTTCCTTCTTTCTTCCTTCAGATGACTTGACTGATGGCACAATGTACGCGAAACTTTACATAACACTCATGTATTGCTCCTACGTATTAATAACTTCTGTTAAGTTCTGACTCAAAACCTATCAATTAGTCAAAATTGATATAAGGCTTTGTCAGCCAACTCTCAAGAAGCGACTTCAGGAGGCATCTTCCCTGGCTAGCTGGCGTCGGTGTCTAATTTCAATATTGCTATTCAGTCTGCCGAAATTATGGAAACACTAGAGTTTGTGATTTATCCAGATGGCCGCGTACAGGAAACAGTCACCGGCATTGTCGGTGCATCCTGCGCTGAGGTAACGGCTGCGATCGAAGCCCAGCTAGGCGTGGTACTTCATCAAGAGTCAACATCTGAATATTTCGCGCAAACGCTCAATCAGTCAGCCGAAGCGACAACCCAAGTGGGTTTTAGCGATTGGTAATTTTTTTTGTTGAGTTCACTTAATCTTTTTGGGAATCACCATGTCACACTTTAGCCAAATCAAGACCCAGATCCGCAATTTGAATTCTTTGGAAGCTGCTTTAACTGACTTGGGTATCGACTGGAAGTCTGGCCCGACTGAGGTGCGTGGCTATCGCGGCCTCACCAGCACTGCTGAGGTGGTGATTGAGCAGGAAAACGGCTATGACTTAGGTTTTAGCTGGAACGGGACTGAGTATGAATTGGTGGCTGATTTGCAATTTTGGCAGCAAGCTTGGTCTGTAGACCGTTTTCTGAATAAGGTGACTCAGCGCTATGCTTACCATACTGTGGTGAATGAAAGCGCTAAGCAGGGTTTCCAAGTTTCTGAGCAAAAGCAAAATCAAGACGGTTCGATTCGCTTGGTGGTTCAGCGCTGGTGTGCTGCTTAATAATTTTTCGAGATTTTGGCAATTTTGTCTCATTCAAGTCCGCCCAAGCGGACTTATTTACTATTGTGAGGGATCTAAATGTCTGAGCTTTCTGGACTCGGAATAGATACAGCAAGCGATCGCACTGGTTTAGAGCCGGAGTTGGGCGGATTTTTGCGAGATGCGCCCGATCGCACTGGTTTTGAACCGGAATTAGGCGGCGTGTTGCGCCAAAAAGGTGTCTACGTTGACGAGATTACCTGCATCGGCTGTAAGCACTGCGCTCATGTTGCTCGCAATACTTTCTACATTGAACCGGATTATGGGCGATCGCGCGTAGTCCGACAAGACGGTGATTCTGAAGAGTTGATTGCTGAGGCGATCGACACTTGTCCGGTGAATTGCATTCACTGGGTTGACTACACCGAACTCAAGAATCTGGAAGAAGAACGCAAGGATCAGGTGATTCCTTTAATTGGTTTTCCCGTGGATATGGCTACGGTTCAGGCTGGTGTTCGCCAGCGCCAGAAGGCTAAGTTCAAACACAGCCATTGAAATCCACAATTCAAATCCACAGCTTAAAACCTGTGACTAAACAAACAAAAACAGCCCGCGCGGGCTGTTTTTTATATACTTTGTATAATTTGAGTTTATTTCAAAGGATGGTGATCGGCGAGAATTTTCTCAACTCTGGCTTCGTCGATTCTGGCAGTTAATCTGGTTGCCTCGTTGTTATCGCGAATGGTTTTTGCTAAAGTAAAAGACGAGCCAACCGAAAAAGTTAAACCCATGCCCATAAAAGCTTTTTGCCAAGGATCGACCTGTAAATAAATGACACCCACAGTAGTTGCAGAAATGGCAAAAATAAAAGAAATCCAGCACTGAAGAATCCAAGCATTAGTATCTTTTTGACGTACAATTTGTTGTGACATAATCTTTAGGCCCCAAATATATTTTTTGTTTGATTAACTTATACAATAATGAGCGTGACTGAAGCGGTCAGGAGAACAAATGACAGTTTCTAGAAGTGCACAGGGCGATCGGGCTTTTCACTAAAAATTAGAGCGCTGTAGATAGGGTTTCATACTCTTTGAGCATGGAAGGAAGTAGACAGTTTATAAACTGGACTAATCGAGATTGACTTTGAGATGATTTACTCACTGGTTTTAGGGAGAATTCTCAAAAGTTCCTTTTGGTTTTTGCAGGGCTTGACCAAACCAGACTGGTACACCTTAGCAATAAAAGATGCTTGATTCCCCCGAATAAATCGTTGCATATTTTCTAAGGCATTTACAAAAGCTTGTGCCACTATAACTCCAGAAACATCGCCACCCACAAATGCAAACAGCCGTACATTACCTTGAGCCACAGCCAATAACTCCAAAGGACGACTAGCAATTTTCTTGTCCTTTGTAAGTACAACCCAATTGCTTTCTCCAACTATCCTCAGCCAATCCTCATCCTTGAGGTTTGGAATAAAATGATCGTCATGAATTTCTACTGTCGCCCCCGCATTTCGTAACGAATCTGCCAGTTTTTTTCCTAAACACCTGTCTATGAAAAATATCTCATTCATGCTACTAGCGGAAGTTCGCAGCGAATACCTTCCTCTATTTGGAGCCGATCGCAATTATAGTCCTCAGCAAGTTCATCTATGGAATCACCCGCTTTGTAACGTTCTGCCAGCATAGCTGTGGGAATGCCAGTTCCAGCCAAAACTGGGCGACCAAAGGAGATTCCGGGGTCAATCATCACTGTTTTAGGTTCGTCAGCACCTGGTAGTTTTGTGAAAGGATAGAGTTTGAGAGGTAATCCAGCTTCATCACGTACAATGCGATCGAAATAAATGTCTAGAATCTGCCTCGCTTCCTGTTCCCTGCCGGATGCTGCAAACTTCTGTCCGAATTTCTCAAACAAAAGAGCAATTCCCTCGACTTGAAACTCAATTCGAGCGTATAAGTGAGGAGTAGAAAAATGAGGGTTGACACATTCGAGAGTGATGCTAAGTTGCTTGCGGGAGAAGCCTGTAGCCTTAACAATAGCAATCAACACATGAGCCTCTACCAAATTGGTGAAAGAAAGTAGTCTAGTTTTGGACTGGGGCAGCAGTTCAAGATTATTGTGTTGAGGTAACTCAATCAACGGCTCAAAGAAGTGCTTGTCCGTTTTTGTTTGCGAGTACCAGCCAACAACCCAATGTCGCAACATATCTCTCCGCAGCCTGAGATATTGTGCTGCTTGAGGGATAGAATATATCGGAATATCCCGCAGTTCAAAGTTGTTAGTATCAGCCATAGCACTTATCTCCAGCCTAAATACTTCTATTTTTGCACGGCCAGCGGGCGATCGCCACAATTTATTTTATGCTCTCCCAACAAATGTAGAGATGCAGCATTCTACATCTCTACAATCCCAGGTTAATTTTTCTTCTCCCAGTCCGCGAAGGCGGACTTCGTTTATGTGCCCGTAAACTCCCCGAACTCCATTCGGCGGGTTAATCTTCTCCCAGTCCGCGGAGGCGGACTTCGTTTATGTAGCCCCGAATTCCATTCGGTGGGCTTCTTTGTTTTTGTGCCGCTAAACTCCCCGAATTCCATTCGGCGGGTTAATTTTGTAAGCTACTTATTTTTCTGCTGAGTCTTCGCTTGTTCGATCGCAATTTCCCTCACAGCTTCAAAAGACCTCAAATTCGACGAACCCTCAATCGCCTTCACCGCCAAATCTTGAACCTGTTTCAAAGCAGAATCAAGTTGCTGCGACAAACTAGCAAGCCGCGCATCTTGATTTTGAATAGTCTGCAACATCCCTTGAATTTGCAACTCATAATTTTGCTTTTGTCCTTCAATATCTTTAGCCAACAAGTCCGCCTTAATCTTAGCTTGATAATTGCCAATATTGCGACCAGTATCTTTCCCATTCTTGATATTAGCTTCCAGTTCCTTCGGGAAAGCCTCCACCTTAGCCTTAACATCCGCAGACAGTTTTTCCCGTTCCGAAATAGCTTTTTCGCGTTCCGCCCACTGTTTCTCCTGTTCCTGGCGAAACTCTTCAATTTCTTGATACAGCCCTTGCTGGCGCTGTTCGTATGCTTCGATATCAAGATTTCGCTGAAGATTCAGATCGTAATCATACAACTCCTCATCGCGATCGCGAGCTTTTTGCTGATTATCATTACGTTCTGTAACAGTCAACTTTTGCAATTCCTGCTCTTTTTCCCAAGCCAGCCGCAGTTCCAACAACTCCTGTTCAACAGTTTCGCGCCCTTCGCTGAGTTCGTCAGTAAAAGTTTTCGCACTTTCTTCGTACTGCTGAATTAAATTATCCAGCGTATCTTCCGCAACATCTTCTAAACTGTGTAACTCTTGCAGTTGTTGAACTTCCTCGCCCACAACGCGCCGCAATTCTTCCAATTTAGCAGCTTCGGAAGTTAACTTTTCAGACAACTCGCTGACAGCGCCACCAAAGCCAAATTGCAGCAAAATCAGATTGTCGATTGTGGACTGCATTTTTTGTTGATTTTCAGTAAAAGCCATTGATTTTTGTGCCTCCACAATAGATTTTTCTGGGACTGCTGGTTGCTTTGGGGAAGCATTTAGCTGTTTGACTTGCAATTCTAATGCAGCTTTTTCTTCTGCGGCTTCCTTGTACGCTTCTAAGATTTCAGCCTTGGTGCTTTTGTCGCTAACTTTTCTACTCATGGCTTTTCATTTGTTAATAATTAGGAATTTGTGTCATTTTTTGGGTAGGTGCACATTACGCGCCCTACAGGGTTTTAAGCTTTGCTAGCAAAAGCTTTCATGGCCAAATCTTGCGCTTGCTTCATCGTAGCTTGCAGTTGCGCGGAAATCTCAGCAATTTGTTCAGTTTGGCGCGAAATTGTCTGCTGTAAAGATTGCACTTTCAACTCATATCCCTGCTTGCTTCCTTCCCATTCCTTGTCCGCTAAATCTGCCTTGACTTTAGCTTCGCGGGAAACTTCTTGAATTGCTTCTTCTTTGGCTTTCGTATAAGCCTGTTTGAGTTCTTCTTCAAATCCAGCGGCTTTCCTTTGATTCTCTTCAAACTCCGCTTGATTGTCGCTGAGGGCTTTTTCTCTTTCCGCCCAGTTTTTGTCTTTTTCGCGGGTAGATTCTTGCAATTGCCGTTCTAGTTTGCGCTTCCTTTCTTCGTATTCGTCGGTTTCAATTTTGCGTCCGCGCTGCAATTCGTATTGATAATCGGCTGTTTCCTGCTGGCGCTGTTTAGTTGTGAGTGCAGTTTGTTCTTCAAATGCTGCATCAAATTCTTGCTGTTCTTTTTCCCAAATCTTGCGCTTTTGGGTTGTATCTTTTTCGAGGACTTCGCGCTGATTGGCGCTGTTTTGTTCGAGAAGCGTCAGTTTTTCCCGGTGCTCTTGAGTTAAAATGTGGAGAGCGTCTGCTACAACTCTAACTTGCTGCAACTCTTGCAATTGTTCGGCTTCAATTTCGATCGCCCGTTTTAATTCATCTAATTTTGAAGATTCCGCCTTCAGTTTTTCCGAAAGTCCGCTGGTGATGCTACCGAAATCTAATTGCAAGTCTGCCAAGCCTTTAACAATGCTGTCAATTGTGTAGGTAGAAGCAACTTCTAGGAGTTGTTTGTTTTTGGCTTTTTCGGCTGACTGTTCCTTAGTTTCGACTTTAGATTCAATCTTTTTCTTTTCTGCTAAAATCTGCTGAAAACTTTGCAAAATCTTGGCTTTGCTATCTTTGGCTGTTGCTAGTGTCATAAGGTTTTTTGCTCCTGATTCAAACTTTTGCAGGCTTGGTTGGTGAGACGTTTTGAGCTATCCTAAGTTCCTGAGTTGGTTGAGAATAGCTCGGTATTCTTTGGCTGCATTCGGTGGAAAGTCGGGATTCTTGCTGTCTAGAGATTTGAGAATTTTTTGACAGCGATCGCACCGATTTCCTTCCCAGCAGCCGCACTCATCAATTATACTCAAAAGTGCGCCTTTTAGCAATTGATTTTCGGCTAACAAAGCTCGGTAATTCCGCTGGATTGATTCGGCAACTAAAGTCATGTGCTGGAAGTCTTCGGTGAGACTTTCGATGTCGTTAACTGTATCATCCCGAATGCGATCGAGCATCTCGAAATTCTCTTTCAAACGGCTTTCTTGCAGGTTTGGTTTGGTTTTGATTTTCGTTAATTTCTTCATTTTACTCTTCGTTGTCACAGTTACGGAAAAGGCGCGATTTAATCGCGCCTTTTCCACAAAATTAGAACAAGTCAGCAGTTGCTCTGTCTTCCGCTGACGGTAGCGACATACCGCCGTTAGAATTCAAAGCAATCGCATCGCTTTCACCGCTAACGTGAGCGGCCATCAAGGACGCAACTTGTGCTGCTGGTAGGTTATCTAAACAGATCATAGCCCTGGTTCCTTCTAAGTCAATCATCCGCGATTGATTGCTGGAATCGGACAAAACTGCTGCGGCTTGGTCGATAACTGCCCAGTCTTTGCGCTCCATCCACGACCATTTTAAACTGTAGTAATTTATGGGTTTTACTACTCCGCTATCGTCTGGTTTTTGACCGGAATGTTTGACGAATTCTGGAACAAAAATTCCGGTAGCAGGCTCTACGCCGCGCGATTGAACTGATGCGACTAAACGGTTAAAGTCGTTCAAACTGCGGTTTTTGATGTATGTCACCATGACAACTCCTTGGGGGAGTTCGCCTGTTTCTGCGACGAACCAAAGTTGACCCCAAAGTGTGTGTGAAGTTTGACCGAGGGAACCGAAAAATTTGGCAAATTTAAGGATGGTGATCGAACACTTGGAACCGTAATCGGTATCGCCGATCGCCCACTGACCGCTTTGGCAATTGTTGCGAACGGCGATCGGGATTTCTGGTACTAGCAAAGCATTGCTAGGTTTGGCTCCAAATACTGAAATTGTAGGTCTTTCTTTTGTTGTAGTCATGGTTCGTTTTTCCTTAGTTCTTTATTGATTTACAGACAATTGGTAATGGGCAATTGGTAATCCGTTACATCCGTTAAATCCGTTACACAATCCGTTGCCGAACTTCCTTCGATTGATTACCGAATAAGATGTGTTGTCGCTTTTGGTTCTGGATATTTGTACTCCAGCATCGCCTCTTGTTGAGCTTGAATAATCCGCAATGCGGTGAGCAAATGCTCTAAGGTTTCTAAGTGCGCTGGGGTGAAGTGGATGCTAAAGCCTTCGCCATCCCGCGCGTAGCCCGGACAAACCAGTGAGGCTGAGCTTTGTTCTTCGTGGGTGGCGATGTATAGCCAGTCATCGTCTTCGAGCTTGTAATGCGTGTCTGTCCAGGTTCTCAGCATTTGCTATCTGTTCCTCCTTATTTGCTGCGTACAAGGGTT
>JARCMA010000418.1 GCA_030248405.1 Microcoleus sp. MP8IB2.171 | reverse complement strand
TTCCCGGCGGCGAAGCAGAAGATTTTCAAGTTGAATTGTCGGAAAATCAGTTTGTACCGGGCTTTATCCAAGGCATGATCGGGATGAATCCAGGAGAAACTAGAGAAGTTTCCTTGCAGTTCCCAGACGAGTACAGCAGCGAAGAATTAGCCGGAAAACCAGCAGTTTTTACGATTACTCTCAAAGAACTTAAGGAAAAAGAATTGCCGGAGTTGGACGACGACTTTGCCCAAGAAGTCAGTGAGTTTGAAACTTTAGCAGAACTGCGCGAATCGCTCGAAACTAGGTTTAAAGCCGACCAAGAAAACAAGACATCAGCTAATAAGGAAAAAGCTATATCAGCAGCCATCGTGCAGCTAATAGATGTGGAAATCCCAGAAACAATGGTCGATCGCGAAATCAATTATTTGCTGAACCAACAAGCGCTGCAATTGAAAAATTATGGCATAGATATCAACCAACTGTTTACCGAAGAAAATATGGGCCCGCTGCGGGAAAGCTCGCGCCCGGAAGCAATAGAGAAGCTGAAGCAGTCTCTAGCTCTGGCAGAAGTGGCCAAGCTCGAATCCTTGTCTGTGGAAGACTCGGAAGTAGCAGCAGAAGTAGCAAAAATCAGAAAGCAGTTTCCTAAAGGAAATTTTGACCCTGAAAACTTGCGGGAATTTGTAGCAGAAGACTTGCTCAAACAAAAAACTCTGAAATGGTTGGAAGAAAAAGGCACAATCGAACTGGTACCTGAAGGCTCTCTGAATCCAGCAGCAGACGAAGAAGCGGAAGCATCAGACGCTGAAGATTCTGCTGAAGCAGCCACGAGCGTCATCGACGTGGAAGTCGTAGGCGAAGAATAGAACTTAATGTGTTCAAATGTCCTAATTGGGGCATGAAATCAACCGTGATTTTAACGGCGCACCTGATCCTTAACTACAGGCTCCGGGTGCGCCGGCTCCTCACTAAAAGCTCGGGGTGTCCACTAGAAGCAGCCATGATTTACAAGTAGGTCTTTTAACTCATTCACCCCGCGAGCCTTGCGAGTCACGCCCGCGTTGCGCCGAGCACAGAAAGCAATCTCACTCACTCAAAACTCGGCATTCCCCCGATCTCCGTTCAGAAGAGGCATAATAGTTAAAAGCTGGCAGCTTAATTTAAAGCTTTCATCAGCAGCAGCAAATTGTCTAGAATCCTTGACTGGTGTCTTATGGTTGTATCTCAATCTTCCAATTACCTAATTACAAGCTATAACGATTTTGATGTCAGTTCCAGCCCCAGCAATGTAGTGCCGATGGTACTAGAACAGTCGGGGATGGGCGAACGGGCTTTTGACATTTACTCGCGCTTGCTGCGGGAGCGAATTGTGTTTTTAGGAACTCCCGTAACCGATGAAGTGGCTGACTCGATAGTGGCTCAGCTATTGTATCTAGATGCCGAAGACCCAGAAAAAGATGTCCAAATGTACATTAATTCCCCCGGCGGCTCGGTGACGGCCGGCATGGCAATTTATGACACCATGCAGCAAATCCGCCCGGATGTGGTGACGATTTGTTACGGTTTGGCCGCGAGTATGGGCGCATTTCTGCTGACAGCAGGAGCCCACGGTAAGCGGATGTCTCTTCCGAGTTCCCGGATTATGATCCACCAGCCACTCGGAGGCGCTCAAGGTCAAGCAGTTGATATTGAGATTCAAGCCAAGGAAATCCTTTATCATAAGCGTAAGCTGAATGAACTGTTAGCGCACCACACAGGTCAACCACTCGACAAATTAGAGGCTGATACAGAGCGCGACTTTTTTATGTCAGCCGAGGAAGCCAAAAATTACGGTTTGGTCGATCGAGTTATCGAAAAGGAAAACCTTCCGGCTGCGGGAGAGAATGTCACTGCACTGAATTAAGAGGCTGTTATGTCTAAGTACGACTCCCATCTAAAATGTTCGTTTTGTGGCAAGTCTCAAGAGCAAGTACGCAAGTTGATCGCAGGGCCCGGGGTGTATATCTGCGACGAATGTGTGGACTTGTGCAATGAAATTTTAGATGAGGAGTTGTTTGATTCGAGTACAGTGCCCGCAGCGGCGGTGGCCCCGAAGCAGGAAACGACGCAAAAGCGCCGCGCTACCTCGGGCAAAAGTATGTCGATGAGCCAAATTCCCAAGCCGAGGGAAATTAAAAATTACCTCGACGAAAATGCGATCGGGCAAGAAGAGGCGAAAAAAGTGCTCTCGGTGGCGGTTTACAACCACTACAAGCGCCTGAGTTTTATCCATGCCAAAAATAGTGGCAAGCACCCGCCGGAAGAAGTAGAACTGCAAAAATCGAATATTTTGTTAATCGGGCCGACGGGCTGCGGAAAAACTCTGCTGGCTCAGACTTTGGCGGATATGCTAGACGTGCCGTTTGCGGTGGCTGACGCGACGACGCTGACGGAAGCGGGCTATGTCGGGGAAGATGTGGAAAATATTTTGCTGCGGCTGCTGCAGGTGGCAGATATGGACGTGGAAGAGGCGCAGCGCGGAATTATTTATATTGATGAAATTGACAAAATAGCCCGCAAGAGCGAAAATCCTTCGATTACGCGGGATGTGTCTGGGGAAGGCGTGCAGCAAGCGCTGCTGAAAATGCTGGAAGGGACGATCGCCAATGTACCTCCCCAAGGCGGCCGCAAGCATCCCTATCAAGACTGCATCCAAATTGATACCAGCAATATCATGTTTATCTGCGGCGGCGCTTTTGTCGGTCTAGAGAAAGTGATAGAGCAGAGAACGGGTAAAAAGTCAATGGGTTTTATTCAGCCCGGAGAGGCTCAGCCCAAGGAAAAGCGGGCTGCTGATGTACTCAAGCAACTGGAACCTGATGATTTGGTGAAGTTTGGGATGATTCCTGAGTTTATTGGGCGGGTGCCTGTGGCGGCGGTATTGGAACCGTTGGATGAGGAAACGCTGATGGCGATTTTGACTGAGCCGCGCAATGCTTTGGTTAAGCAGTATCAAAAGCTGCTAAAGATGGATAATGTGCAGTTGGACTTTAAGCCGGATGCGATTCGGGCGATCGCCCAGGAGGCATATCGTCGCAAAACTGGAGCGCGGGCGCTGCGGGGAATTGTCGAAGAGTTGATGTTGGATGTGATGTACGAGTTGCCGTCGCGCAAGGATGTTTCCCGGTGTATGATTACTAAGGAAATGGTCGAGAAGCGATCGACTGCTGAGTTGTTGGTGCTTCCGTCTTCGCTGCCAAAACCGGAATCGGCTTAAAAGTTTTCACATTGTCAATAAGTCTTTTAGGGCGATCGACCACACTACAATTAGTTTGTAGTGAGGAATGCAAGTCCTTCCAAAATCTGAGGACTTGCATTCCTTACTACAAAAACCTTATACCAAATCTGTGTTTCACAACTCCTTTATTCTTTAGTCGGCGTAGGCCGACTTTGTTTGTGTAGACGCGGTTTCAACCGCCGAGTCATAGAGGCTGTAACGCGGATTTGGTATTATCCCCAATTCCGATTTACCAATCGATAAAATCATCCTCACCTAACTCAGAAGATAACTCCGGCAAATCCTGCTGAGTTTCCAATCTAAAAGTTTCCGACTCCCAAATCTCCAAGTCATCCGACAAATCGACTACTTCCCCGTCAAACATAGCAGCCAATTGCCTAGCCGTATTCGCGACATATTGAGCGTCATCACGCACCGCTATAGCCTGAGCTTTAGAGTCATTCTGAGAGTCTGTAGAGCCGTTTGTGGGCGATCGCGATTCGGAAATTGCCGGCACATTAACGGCGGTATTTTCAGGCGCTGGCGGGTGTTTTTGCTCTTCTCCCTCATGCCCAAAAAAATCATCAGGAATCTCAGAAGCCGCCGACTTCTCCACCTGTTGGCCCGCATCACTCACAGGATGAGAATTCATGGGATTTTCGCCAACACGTCCGTTAGAACTTGGCAAATCCTTAGCGCGAGAACTATTAGTTTCAGCGGGATTTGTCAAGCCCACTTTTACTGTTACTCGACGGTTAAAAATTTGCAAAAAAGCTTCTTCAATATTAGCTACTTTGTCTTTAACCATATTGAGCAACGGCTGCGAACTAATCTTAACATGAGCAGTATTATTGCTAAAAATTACTAGCTGTCCATGTTGGCGAAGCAGCGATTGAGTTCCATGCGGCCGCACGCGGTCAAGTACCTGTTCCCACACTCGATTTAAATCGATTTCATCGCCTGAATTAGTCGGTGAATAATTTGTTTGATTCGTTTCAGCAGTTGGTACAGGTGCGGGAATCGCAGCAGGAGGTGTGCTTTCTATTCGATTAGCCACAGGCGGCGAAGCCAGTGGAGGATTTTGAGGTTGGGCAGCGGGAGGATGTTCTATATTAGATGTCTGGCTCCCCCCCTTAGCAAGGGGGGGGTGGGGGGGGTGAATTTGGGATTGAGCAATATTTCTACCTGGTTCGGCAGCAGGTTGCTGCTGAGTTCTAATTGCTGAGGGCAACAATCCCAATAGCGTTACTTCCAGCCACAAACGCGGCTGAGTAGTGTTTTTAATTTGCACTTCGTGGGTTTGCAAATGTTTCTGACCTGCCAAAATTAACTCGGCATCCCAATTGCGGGCAAAATCCCCCAGTTTTTCCCAAGTTGCAGATGTTAAAGCTACTAAATCTGACCGTTTAGGGGCAGCTTTGGCTATTAGCAAATCTCGGTAAAAGCTCGCGAGACTTTGCAGCACGATTAGCGGTTCCCGACCGCGATCCATGAGGTGGCGCGTCATGTCTATTAATGCTGTAGCGTTATCTGTATCAATAGCTTGCAGCAAATCCATTAAGTCATTTTCGGGGACTGCGCCGACTAAATCCCAAACTTTTTCGACTGTTATTTCACCCTGAAATAAGCTTAGTTGGTCGAGCAAACTTTCGGCATCTCGCAGACCACCTTGGGCGATTTGAGCAACCATTTGTACTGCATCGCTAGCAATATTGATGTTTTCTAATTGGGCAATTTTGTGCAAATGAGCAATCATTGCATCGAGGGGGATGCGGCGAAAGTCGAACTTTTGGCAACGAGAAATAATAGTTGGTAATACTCTTTGTGGGTCGGTTGTTGCGAGAACGAATACAACGCGATCGGGCGGTTCTTCTAGGGTTTTTAATAAGGCATTAAATGCCTGGGTACTGAGCATATGAACTTCGTCGATTACATATACTTTATAGCGGCACTGTACGGGAGCAAATTGAGCTCGTTCGATTAAATCCCGAATGTTATCTACTCCCGTGTTGCTGGCGGCGTCAATTTCGATGACATCTAGTGTCGAACCTCGGGCAATTTCTTGGCAAACGTTGCATTTGCCGCAGGGTGTGGGGGTGGGGGCAACCGTAGAAATACAGTTGAGGGATTTGGCGAAAATTCTGGCGCTGGAGGTTTTACCGGTGCCTCTGGGGCCGGTGAATAGATATGCTGGTGCTATGCGCTCTTGTAGGATGGCGCTGGTGAGGGTTTGGGCGATCGCCTCTTGACCGACTAATTCGGCAAATGTCTGAGGGCGATATTTGTGGTGCAGGGGTTCGTAGGTCACGATCGAATATTGGTGGTATTAGCTGTAATCTTAGCTAAGGAGACGTTGTTCGATCGCACCACAGTTCGACTTTCACAGCAAGCCGCCCGGTGGGCTTGCACGGCGGGAGTGAGCCAACAGTAGGAATTATCACTCTTTTAACGTCCGCCCCTCGATCGTGCGGGCGATCGGCTGTTCTCCTTGATGTTTTCCCCTGCTCGCTCTCAGAGTTACTATTAATTTATGTGTATTTCTTTTTATTTTGCTAGAAACGGAGACCGCCGAACAAACATTTTTTTAGCTGTATTGGTATAATATATTACAGACAATTCACCATTTCTATTGGCCAGTGCCAGCGCGGGATTTTCCGATATTTCGGAAACCTGCTTGCAGTTAAAGATAAAGTATTAATTAGAGGGTGCGTGCTCCGGTTGCAGAAATCCAGTTGTACCAAGATGATGGTGGAATGATGTCAATGTTGGTTGATCCAGTTGCACTACCAGCTCTACTCTGGAGTCCTGTAGAAATATAGCGTCAAATTTTACCCTTTAAAAGCCCATGTCAACCCAAATAATCCTTGTAGAACCAAGGTTGGCAGTAGCCTCTCCCAAACCTAAACAGGCTAAACCCGGAGATCCGTCCTCAGACCAACTCTTCATGGGAGCGTCGGGATTACTGTTGTTATTGCTTATCGGTTTAGCGGTGTTTACCAAGCTAAAACTCAACGATTTGAGCAAAAAGCTCAAATTTGAGGAGTTTAGAAATCGAGAACTCCAGAAAAAATACAAAATGGCTCTGGAAACCATGTCAAAGATGGAAAAGAATCCCGACCTTATCCACTCGCGAGACTTTAATTTAGACTACCTGAGAATGCGGATGGCGGAAGAAGTCTTTCACTTTGCCATTGTCAACCAAATCAAGGTAAAAGTCAAAGAAAAAATTAGTATTGCCCTGCGTCCGACTCAGGCTGCAGTGGGAGATAAAAACGGGAATGCCGGCAGCGGCAGGCAAGTGGATTCGATGTTTGATATCGAATACGAAACTGGCGATCCCGCAGTAAAAATAGAAAAACGAGTGCTGTTTCGGATTCAAATTAAGCTGATGAAACTGCCGACTCAGGCAACATCGGCGACAATTAATCAAATTATTGACTGTTTGGAAACTTATCTGAGTCCTTCTGACGACCACGACAGTTGGCAGCCGACAATTCAAGGTCGCATCGTTCATATTGAGTGGGATCAAAAAGCCAAGCCGACGCCGATGTTGGTGTTGGAACAGTCGAATGAAGGGGTGAATGTTACCTTTAGGACTACGAGAACGCCTGCCGGTAGACCTACAAATGCCAATGATAGCCAATTGGTAGGAGCTAAGGGTCAAAAAAGTGGCAAAAGTAGTTCTAAAACTCCAGCCAAAGGTGCAACAAAAAGTCCTGCCAAGGTAGGAGGAAAGCGTCCCGGTTCTCGGAAATAAGTTTAGGTGGGTTAATATTATTTTCCCGAAATAACGCCGGTTGCCACCGTTGTTGATGTGTCTTGTGCGAGGTAGCCGTCTTCCATGTGAATAATGCGATCGGCTATGTCTAAAATGCGGTTGTCATGGGTGACAAGCAAAATAGTGCAGTGTTGTTCTTTGGCCAAACCTCGCATAATTTCTACCACATCTCGACCTGATTTACTGTCTAGTGCTGCTGTGGGTTCGTCTGCTAATACTAATTTCGGCTGGCTGACTAACGCCCGGGCGATCGCAACTCTTTGTTTCTGGCCACCAGAAAGACTGTCGGGGTAATAATCTATTCTTTCTCCCAAGCCTACAGCTTCCAACATTCCCTCTATTTTATCCTGAGTTTCTTGCCCAGAAAGATGACTGTGCAGTTCTAAAGACATTTGCACATTTTGCCTAGCTGTTAAACATTTGAGCAAATTGTGAGCCTGGAAAATATAGCCGATGTCGCGCCGGACTTTAACTAATTTATTTTTCGGCGTTCCCCGCAATTCTTGGTCGAGAATTTTCAGACTACCTTCTTGGATCGATCGCAAAGCTCCAATCAAGGTTAACAATGTTGTTTTACCCGACCCTGAAGGCCCAGTCATCAGCACGATTTCGCCCGGATAAATTTCTAGGTTGATATCAAATAAGGTATGTTTGCGAAGTTGTCCTTCGCCGAAGGAATGATTGAGATTTTTAATTGAGACAACAGGTAAAGTATTCATTGGTAATTTGTAGCTGTTAATTCGTAATTGGTAATTGGTATTTCCTTCTTCCTTCTCTCTTCTTTATTTCTTCTTTCTTCTTCCTTGTTCCTTCCTTAAAAAATATCCGCCGGGTCAGCCGCCTGCAACTTCCTAACTGCGATCGCCCCTGATACAGTACACATGACCACTGTCATTGTAAACACAGTTACAACTTTCCCCAAAGTCATGTACATCGGCAAACTCGTAGCAGTTCTAGCTAAACCGTATAGCACCACAGAAATCCCAAGTCCTGGCAAATAACCCAGGATTGCCAAAATTAAAGCCTCTTGAAAAACCACACTCAAAAAGTAACCGTCTTTATATCCCATCGCCTTTAACGTAGCGTATTCTGGCAAATGGTCA
>JARCMA010000417.1 GCA_030248405.1 Microcoleus sp. MP8IB2.171 | reverse complement strand
TTACCCAAGAAAGCTTGAATAAAACTTATCTCATCAAGGCGAGCGCGAATTCACTCATCTTTCTAAATGCTGTTTTCTGACTTTTTCAGCAAGCCCTAACTAATGCAAAAACTTGCGAACTTGATATTCGCGACTTTCGGCGATCGCAATTTGCAAATCGCCCATTTTGGCATCCAACTCCTCGATTGTGCTTTGTGGCACCGACTTCCACTTCTCCCTAGTTTCCCAGCGAATCAACATCACCACCTCATTTTCCACCGGATCTACCCAAATTTCTTTGCCTAAAAAACCGTCCCAATTTTTTAGTCCCGCCGTCCAAACTTCCTGATCTCGCTGAATAAACTCCTCCCACTTTTCTTGAGGTACTTTAAATTTGAGCCACTCAATTACCATCTTATTTCCTATTTGTAAATAGCTAATTAATCGTTGCCGATCGCAATTTTAATGATCAACTCCGTTCCCTCTCCCAAACGCGAAACACAGTGCAACTTACCGCCGTGCTTTTCTACTACTAAATGCTGGGATATTGCTAGACCCAAACCAGTGCTCGTGTCTGAACATTTAGTGGTAAACAAAGGGTCAAATATACAGTCGAGGACTTCTTCAGTCATGCCAGGGCCGTTGTCACTAATGGCGATCACAACTTCGTTTTCCCCTACCACAGAAGTCCGAATCCGAATTTCGGGATTGAATACTTCAGAGATCGACCTGGCTGAAGACAAGTAAGACTGATTTTGAATTTTACCATACTTTTCGGGATTTCTCCCCCCTTCTTCCAAAGCGTCGATCGCATTTGTCAACAAGTGCATGAACACTTGGTTTAAGTGTCCCGCATAGCAGTGAATTCGCGGCAAATCCCCGTACTCTTTAACTAGAGAAATCCCCGGCCGTCCCCCTTTAGCTTGCAGGCGATTTTGCAAAATCAGCAAAGTGCTGTCCAAACCTTCGTGGATATCAGCAGGCTTCATTTGGGCTTCGTCGGTACGCGAGAACAAGCGGAGCGATCGCACGACATCGCGAATCCTTTCGGAACCGACTTTCATTGAATTTAGCAGTTTTGGCAAGTCTTTTTTGATGAAGTCTAAGTCTAATTCTTCCATCAAATCTTGAATTTCCGGCACGGGATGGGGATAATATTTGTGGTAAAGGTCGATCGATCGCAGCAGTTCTTGAATGTAGCCAGTGGCG
Organism: Microcoleus sp. MP8IB2.171; assembly: GCA_030248405.1. Classification (GTDB taxonomy): domain Bacteria; phylum Cyanobacteriota; class Cyanobacteriia; order Cyanobacteriales; family Microcoleaceae; genus Microcoleus. Next base: position 2,413 of record JARCMA010000417.1, on the reverse strand, counting down.
TGGCTGACATTGCCCGAAATAAAACTAACTGGATTGTTGATTTCGTGCGCGATTCCTGCTACCAACTGCCCCAGAGATGACATCTTTTCTGTTTGAATCAGTTGAGTTTGAGTTTGCTGCAAAATTAACAGCGTCTGCTCTAATTTAGCCGCTTGTTGTCGCAGGCGTTCTTCGGATTCTTGCAAAGCTAAAAGAGACTGTTTGCTTTCTGTAATATCCAATCCCACAAATACCGCCGCCGTATTGTTATGGTATTTTTGAGCCACTATTAGATAAGTTTTATTTTCTCCTCTGATGCTCGCTGTTACTTCTTGAGATGTTTTCTTTTTATGGTTGGCAAAGAAATCGTATACTAAATCGTTAAATTTGGGACTTGTCTCTAAAAAACCTACTTTTTGACCGATAAATAGTTCGGCAGGCATTTTGTAAGCGCTAGCTAAATGTCGGTTTACTCCCAAGTAGCGCAAATCTGAACTTACCCAAGAAACTAATCCGGGCACGGCGTCCAAAACGGCTTGAAGTTGCTCTTTTGCCTCTAAAAGCGCTGATTCTGCTGCGAGGCGAGCGGAAATGTCGCGGGCGATCGCGCAGCGGTATTCGCAGCCACCGTATTCTAAATAATTGACTTTAACTTCGACGGAAAAACTGGCGCCGTCTTTGGTTTTGTAACTGGTTTCAAAAGTGAGGTTGGTTTGCTGCTTGAGTTGAACCCAGTGTTCTCGCCAATCCGATGCTGGCAACTGCGAATCGATGTCGCTAACCCTCATGTTTAGCAGTTCCGATTCCGAGTAGCCGAAAAGATGGCAAGCGGCTTTGTTCGCGTAGCAAATTTGACCGTCGGAGGTAGTAAAAAAGATTGTATCAGCAGCATTTTCGAGGGCTATTTGAGTTAGTTGTGGTATAGTTTCTAACTGCTTGCTTTTGACCTCGGACTGAAATTTATTAGAGCAATTGGTTTGAGCGGAACCCTCAGTTATCTTAGATGCAAACAAAATCAAACCGCCGATCGCACCTTCGCTATTTGTCCAAGGCTGAAATACCCATCTTACCGACTCGCTGACAGAGCCGCTTGCGATTTTTCCTGATACAGATGCGATCGATCGCCCTGCCACAAACTCGCTGTATTCCAAAACTCCCGCCAAACAAGCCTGGGCATTTTGCTCCCAATATTCCGGGAGATTCGGGAACAGTTCCCAATGAGATCGGCCGATGACCTCACCGTCGCCCAACCCCCAATCTGTTTCCCAGCGACGGGAAACCGACAGATAGCGCATTTCACAATCTACCATTGCCACGGCTTCGGCGGAGCGCTCCACAAACCGCCGAAATCGCTCTTTACTCTCGGACACGGCTGCCTCTGCGGGTTGTTGGGCGATCGGGACAGTCCCGTCAACGTACCTTCCCAGTCCCTGACTTTTTTGCTGAACTGGCTTAGTTTGCACGGTTTGGGATTTCCTCCATAGCTGTCAAGTTTGAAAAACTCTGTTTTAGACCAAAAATGCTGTTTTCCCCTGATTTCCTCTCTCGGACAATACCCTTAGAGGGTATCACCCATCATTGATATCATTTTTGATGGGGATATGTCTATAGGCATTGCTATCAACTTAAGGCTAAAGGTAGTGCCCGCCTGCTGTTTGACGATGAGGCATAGATCGCGCCGGCGCCCCCGGAATAGTCGGAGGGGACTGGAGTGATCTCTTGTTTCCCCCGACTATTCCGGGGTACAAGAGGGCAGCGACACTAGGCAAAAAACGAGAGAGACAAAGGGTTTTAGGCGATTGTTGACACCAATGATCTATAGGTACTCAATAAATTTTCCCCACACTTTGAGAGTCAGAAGATTTCCTGGCGATTGTTCGGTATTTTATACAAGTCCCCAAAAGAATGCAACTGTCAGCCCGTGATCCAAACCATGAGCTTCCTCAGTCATTCCCAATTCTTTAAGTGAAAATCCCACATCGAACATGGTATGAGATCCTGTAGCCAGTGCGATCGCCAGATAGCTTGAGAATGCAAGAGAGCGCTCAAACAAATTTGTGCGTAAATTCACTGGTAAAATCCACTCTCCCTTTCCGTAACATTGCAGGATCTAATCTTTCAGTGGTGTTGCAAGTCATCAAAACTACGAGTTTTTGCTGAAATTGAATGCCGTGTTCGTCAATGACGCTTTGATACAAAGTTCCATCCAGCAAACTCAAAATATGTTCAGTTTTGTTAGTGCGTTGGCCTTCTGCGGTCGATCGATCTTGAGCCAAATTATCAGCCTCATTGATAATAATACAAATCCGCTCTAAATAACTCGGTGGCACAAAATTTTCGGCTCTTCCTTACTTAGTATGCCAAACTAACAATTAAAATGCCCAGGACAGCAAACATCTATTTTTGTAGTTTTCAAAATTCCTAAAGCCATATG
>JARCMA010000416.1 GCA_030248405.1 Microcoleus sp. MP8IB2.171 | reverse complement strand
GTGATAAACAAACCGCATATCCTTATTCCGAGGGCATCACAGAATCGCGAACAGTTGTGCTTGATACCGTATACACCATAAACCCAGGAGAGCCGACAGCCGGAGAACCCGTACCCAAAGATGTGGGTATTAGTAATGCGACTGTTAGCCGCTATGAACGGGGCAAATTAGAAAGCTTGGATTGGCGATCGCTCTCCCTGTTATGCTTTGTCCTAAAGCCGATCGATCCCATAACAAATCAACCCCTCGAACCCACAAACGCCCTTTACATAGCTTGCGAACATCCGCCGTACAACGACGCGAAGCTTTACGACGAGTAGATTACGGCGCGCCCTTTTGCTTTGCCAGTAAAGCCTTAGCTTGCTGCCACAAAGCCTCTAACTCTTCGGGCGGATAATCCGATAAAGGCCGATCGCACGCAGCCTCAACTTTAGCAAACCGCTGCACGAAGCGATCGTTCGTTCCCTGCAAAGCAGCCGACGGATCTAAATTGTACCAGCGAGCTAATTGAATCAACACAAACATAATATCTCCCAATTCTGACTGCTGCGCTGCCTTATCATCGTGTTTGAGAGCGTGTTCAAATTCTGCCATTTCCTCGTGAAATTTATCCCAAACGCCGTCTACACTGTCCCAGTCAAAATTAACTTCCGCAGCTTTTTGAGAGATTTTTACCGCTGCGGTGATTGGGGGCAAAGTGCTAGCATAACGGCTCATTTTCGAGGCTAAAGTTGGGGGCTTTTCAGCAGTTATGCCTTTTTCTGCTGCTTTGATTTTTTCCCAGTTTTCCCTGACTTCATCGACGCTGTTGACTTCCACATCCCCGAAGACGTGGGGATGGCGCCGAATCAGTTTTTCAGTAATCCCCGCAGCGATTTCTGCCAGGGTAAACTGATGGGATTCGCTGGCAATTTGTGCTTGCAAAATTACCTGTAAAAGTAAGTCGCCCAATTCTTCGACGATCGCATTTTTGTCTCCTTTGCGAATCGCGTCGGCGGTTTCATAGGCTTCTTCGATGATGTAAGGAATCAGAGTTTGGGGAGTTTGGGCTAAATCCCAAGGACATCCGCCGTCGGGCGATCGCAATGAGGCCACAACTTCTATCAGATTTTCGAGTGCTACGAGCGATCGACTTTCAGAATTAGACATAATAATTTACCTTTTATATCAACCGCCAAGACGGTTATAACGTTGTTACTCCAACTATTGATTTTATTACTTCTGCCTTCTGCCTTCTGCCTTCTTCCTTCTTCCTTCTGCTATGGATTTGCTAGATGTGCGAGTGGGAGCTTTGATTTTGGGCCTCTTAATTGTCTTAGGAGGGCGCAACCCGCTCAATCCCTTTTTTTTCAATCTTTTGTAAGCAGAGCCGCCCCAATCGCTCAGATAGTGGCTCATAGCGCCCAATTCTAGACCGATGTAAATGGCTAAAATTTCGATGTGGTGTTCCCAGATCGATCGCCCGTAACTCAAAACCACATCCTGCCAATTCCCGCCTAAGTTCCCGACTTTTTCGGCAACTGCCAATCCCAACATTCCGAAAACCACGATCCAGATAGCGAGGTACAAGATTCGCAAAGCAGTGCCGATCAGAGGGCCGTGGGACAAAAAAGAGCGGTGGCGCAGGCTTTTTTGGTACGGGAGCCAAATCGCTTTGAACCATCCCCAGCGCTGATACTGGCAGGAGTAGATATCCAAGTCAGGGCCAAACATCAGCCCGCCGAATAAGAAGCTGCCGGAAACGAGCAAAGTCAGGTTGCTGCTCTGAGTCTGGCCAAAGGTGAGGGCTGCCACAGCGGGCAAACTCCACAGGGTTATTTGATCGTGGGTGCGGCCAGAGGGCATTTAAAGTTTAGGATTTTTTTTACTTGATCTTTCTGAGTTACTGTGATATGATAAATCCCTGTGAGTGCAATTGGGCGATTAGCTCAGTGGTAGAGCGCCTGCTTTACACGCAGGATGCCGTAGGTTCAAATCCTACATCGCCCATCGGATAACTCAATATCAACAGTTTCAGCCGTTTTTAGCCGTCAAGCCGAGAACGGCTTTAACTGTGGCTGTTGACGGTTGACTGTTGAATTTGGTGACGACTAAATTTAACATTCTGTGGCGGATGTCTCAAAAGTTGGCACCCAATGCTAGAAAATTAATTTATTGATTTTCTTTTTTAGAACCGTGTATATGAAGCCTAAAATAACCAGCCCGATCGCCTGGAAGCAAGCTGAACTGCTCATGCAGCCAGCGATGATCCGAGTGCTCGACAACATCCGCAAACAATTAGAGGAGTCAGTTTGGACGGGTACTTATCAAGAAGTGCAGATTCCCATTCCTGGCTATCAACTACTTTTAGAGCTTCAAGGCGAGCAAAGATGTGTCGATATTTGGGAACTTTGCTATCGAGTCTGCTTTGTCAACTACCAGCCAGCTCACACTCAAATCCAAAGCCAAGAAGTTGTAATTGATACTAGCTTGATTGATGATGAGACTGGCGATGTAGATTGGAATCGTCTTGATGCTAAAGCCAGCCAATTAATCCAAGAAATATTCGCCAATTTGGGCAAATAGTCAGTTGTCAGTTTTCAGTTGACAGGAAAGCAGTAGTTAACAGTCAGCAGTCATCAGTAATCAGTCTTTAGTCATAAACTAAGGATTCATCACTCAATACACGCTCAAATATCAAATTTTATGGTAATTCAGGAATTGCACGACATTCAAGCAGCGGCGGGTGCTACTTTTGCAGAGTTAACAACCAAAGAAATTGTGCCAGTCAGTTTTGGTAACGACGCAGAAGCGATCGCAGCAACTAAAAAAGGTGTGGCTTTGTACGATCGCACTCACTGGGGACGCATTCAAATCTCAGATAGCGATCGCCTGCGGTTCTTGCACAATCAAAGTACCAATAACTTTGATATACTCAAACCCGGTCAAGGTTGCGATACCGTTTTCGTGACTTCCACCGCCCGGACGATCGACCTCGCCACCGCTTATGCTACAGAGGATGCCGTACTGCTGCTAGTTTCAGCCAACCGCCGCCGCCAACTGCTGGAATTGCTCGATCGCTATATTTTCCCAATGGATCGCGTAGAATTAACAGATTTAACCGATACAACTGTTGCTTTCACTCTTCTCGGCCCGGAAAGCACTCAACTACTAGAAAAACTCGGAGTTACCGAACTAGAAAATCAACCCTACGCTACTCACAAATTGATAAAAACTCCCCCTCTTTCCCCCCCTTACCAAGGGGGGGATGAAGGGGGGGTTCGAGTTGCGGTTGGTAGTGGTTTAGCCACTCCCGGATACACGTTAATTGCGCCAGCAAGCGATGCAGCCCAGTTATGGCAGGAATTAGTCAAAGCTGGGGCCGTACCGATGGGCGATCGAGTTTGGGAACAACTGCGAATCGAACAAGGACGCCCCGCACCCGATTTTGAACTCACAGACGATTACAACCCCCTAGAAGCCCGTCTTTTACACACGATTACCTATGAAAAAGGCTGCTACATCGGTCAAGAAACAATTGCCCGGTTGAACACCTACAAAGGAGTAAAACAGCAACTTTGGGGCGTGCAGTTGAGCGGTGCGGTTGAACCCGGAACAGCAGTCACAATCGGAGAAGAAAAAGTCGGCAAACTCACCAGTTTTACGGAAACTGAATCCGGCTTTTTTGGTCTTGCTTACATCCGCACAAAAGCGGGCGGCGAAGGACTGAAAGTGCAGGTAGGAGAAATGGCAGGGGAAGTAGTAAACGTGCCTTTTTTAAGTTGCTAAGGATCGCGAATTAAATAACTTACAATTTTAATTGTTATTGTGGGATGGGCG
>JARCMA010000415.1 GCA_030248405.1 Microcoleus sp. MP8IB2.171 | reverse complement strand
TATAGCCATCCTAAATCATTTGTGAATTTCTTACTCCCTCCCCTTGATAAGGGGAGGGTTGGGGTGGGGACAAAAATTTACGACTCCTGCAAGGATTGCTATAGTTTGATTTTTGATAAGATTACTGAACCAACCCCAGTGCAAAAAAAGGTTCTCGTTTTGCTTGGTGTTTCTCTAATTTATACGCAGTAAACCGGGGGCAAAAATCTTTATTTTAAAAGCTTACTACACTGAATATGCCTTTTGTCAGTTGGGGAAGTTCAATGTAATTGGTGATGGGTAATTGTAGGTGGGGTAGAAGGAAGGGAAACCCCATCTACAATTACTATTAACAGTCAAATTCCCAAGTCAAAATTCCCATGTCAAAAGTTAACAGTCAACAGTTAATTGTTAACCGTTGACTGTTAAACTGAATGCCTGTATCGAACTCGCTATAAACTGCCTGAATGGCTGTTCATTCTTTGGATTTAGAACTTTTAGAAAGCTTACCCTCAAAAGGTTGAACTCCACTATTTGGATAGTTGTCATCGCTGGGGCTAAAAATCCGCACGGCTGCTTCCGAAACGTAACGCATTGCGTTTGCCAAAGATTTAGAAAGATTCATAAAAAACCTCGGTAAGTGGGAAACTCAGAGTCTTTAGACCTGAGAGGAAAACGACCCGGCGGTTTCAACCGCCTTGAATCTTTCCATTACCGCCAGGCGAGTTGTTCGGTCAGGTGTACTTTTGTACTGTACTTTCGATGGGACAATTACCATCTCAAACCTTACAATCCTGTACGCATAATGTTTGCTCGATTAGAGCCTCCCTTGCGGGGTGATGTGAGCTTCGCCAATGTTATAAAGGCTTGTTGGGCTTGCAACACTGTTCCAGGGACTTTAGAACTGTTTAATTGCAAACGACAGAGCGGGGAACTAGCTTCGCATTCGCCCGGTGTCGTGACCTAAATAACGTAGTCAGTTAAGACTTGGGCTGGTCAGAATAGCTTGCTTCGAGACTTGCTCGCGACCAAGCGAGCGTGTCTTTAGACCTGAGTTCCTGACAGAATCTGCCTCTCTTGTCTGAGTTCTGATACTTTTAATATTACTCTAATTTTTGGGCTTTGGATGAGTTTAGCAATATTTATTTGAATTACTTATTGGTCTGCAACATAGAAGCAAGCTGAAGGTTTTAGGAATTACGCATTGTTGGACGATCGACCTTTTGCTGGTAGATTTTTCCTTGCTCAACTCAATCACTCGCGATCGCCCTCCCGACGCTCAGAAACCGGGTTGTCTAACTTTGTTCAAGGGCTGCAAGGAAATATTTTCGCAAAAAACCCGGAACCCTTGAGTGTTTTTGGTTAATTCCTGAGTCTGTTAAATTAAGTATTTATATTGGTTTTACCATAATATTAATCTACCAATTAACCGAAATCCGCTATTAAATGGCATAATCAGCGAATTTTTCCGACAATATCTGTAATCTTTATCAAAGATTTACAAAAAGATATGGTGTTTGTCACTATAATTAAAAAAAAGAAGTTTGTTCGGGGTTTTTTTTATGAAAACTACCACAGAAAGCCTGCAGCTCACAGGTTTTGAAGAAATCTTAGAAGACCGGGAACTGACGGTTTCTTCAGCAGATTACAGCCTTTTGACCGATCTCTACCAGCTAACGATGGCCGCTTGTTATGTCGGGGAAGGGCTCGACGGGCGGGCCGCGAGTTTTGAATTATTCGCGCGCAGGCTGCCAGAGGGTTTTGGCTACGCGATCGCGATGGGTTTGGCTCAAGTTATCGATTATTTAGAAAAATTTCGGTTTTCGCCGGCGCAAATTGAGGCTTTGCAGTCCACTGGGATTTTTGCTGGTGCCCCGGAGCGATTTTGGACTCTGCTCGCCACAGCCCGCTTTACTGGCGATGTTTGGGCAGTTGCGGAGGGGACGGCGGTGTTTGCTAACGAGCCTCTGCTGCGAATTGAGGCTCCTCTGTGGCAGGCTCAGTTGGTGGAAACTTATTTGTTGAATGCCATAAATTATCAAACTTTGATTGCGACGCGGGCAGCCAGACTGCGAGATGCGGCGGGCCCGGAGGCTAAGTTGCTGGAATTCGGGACGCGCAGGGCTTTTGGGCCTCAAGCTGCTGTGTGGGCGGCTAGGGCTGCCCTGGCTGCGGGATTCGACGGCACTTCTAATGTTTTGGCTGCTTTGAAGTTGGGCCGCAAGCCTGTCGGTACGATCGCCCATGCTTTGGTAATGGCTGTGGCTGCCCTCGAAGGCAGCGAGAATCAGGCGTTTGCAGCTTTTCACCGCTATTTTCCGGGGGCGCCGCTGCTGATCGATACTTATGATACTGTGGCGGCGGCGCGGATGTTGGCCGATCGAGTAAACAGCGGTGAAATGCAGTTGGAAGGGGTGCGGCTGGATTCGGGCGATTTGGCGGTGCTGTCTCGGCAAGTTCGATCGATCCTGCCTGGGGTTCCAATTTTTGCTAGCGGCGATTTGGACGATCGAGAAATTGCTAAATTAAAAAGCAGCGGCGCTTGCATTGACGGTTACGGTTTGGGAACCAAGTTGGTCAGCGGTTCCCCTGTCAACGGTGTTTATAAGTTGGTGGAAATTGACGGAATTCCGGTGATGAAAGAGGCAAGCGGCAAGGTAACATATCCAGGAAGAAAGCAAATTTTTAGACATATTGAAAATGGGCAAATTCTCGGAGATTGTTTGGGATTGTCGGGAGAAACTATTCACAATTGCGATTCTTACCTATCATTAATGGAGTTGGTTGTCAAGGATGGCAAACGAGTCCAGAACCCGGAAAGTTTGGAGGATATCGCCAAACGCACTGCTGCTTCTGTCGCCAGTCTTCGACCCGAAACTCGCCAACTTGACAACCCGATTTCGCCGTCGGTGGAAATTTCTACAGATTTGCAGAGTCTCACCCAAAAAACGAAAAGAGTTAGTAGTCAGTAGTCAGTAGTCAACAATCAACAATCAACAATCAACAGTCAACAGTCAACAGTCAACAATTCCCCATTAACTATTAACGATATTACCGATTACCTATGCAGAAGATTGCTCTTTTTGGAACCAGTGCCGATCCGCCCACAGCGGGACACAAAACTATCCTGAATTGGCTTTCCCAACATTTTGATTGGGTAGCAGTTTGGGCGTCGGATAATCCTTTTAAGTCGCACCAAACTTCTCTAGAACACCGATCGGCAATGCTGCTGTTAATGATTAAAGAAATTAATTCGCCCAGACACAATCTTTGCTTGCATCCAGAACTCAGCAGTCCGAGGACGGTGGAAACTGTGGAACAAGCAAGATTGCTGTGGCCGAATGCAGATTTGACGCTGGTAATAGGTTCTGACTTGGTGGGTCAATTGTCTCGCTGGTACAAATTTGAACAATTGTTAAAACAAGTGGAGTTGCTGATAGTACCACGACCGGGTTATCCGTCAGAGCAATTAGATTTGTGGCAGTTGAGGCGCATGGGTGCAGAGGTGGCGATCGCATCTTTGAGTGCTCCCAATGTTTCTTCTACTTCCTATCGCGAAACAGGAGACACGGAAGCTCTGACTCCGACCATCGAAGATTACATCCATAGGGAGCATTTGTACGCATGGCAAGAGGCACAAAAAAGAGCGAGGGTTGCTCATTAGCTGACTTTAAAGTAGGAGTAGATAATGTTATTTTTTCCGTCGATACCGTGCAGAACCGCTTGTTGGTGCTGTTGGTAATGCGGCAAGACGAACCGTTTATCGATTCTTGGAGTCTTCCCGGTACTTTGGTGCGTCAGGGCGAGTCTCTTGAAAATGCGGCTTACCGAATTTTGTCTGAGAAAATTCGGGTAAAAAATTTGTATTTGGAGCAATTGTATACTTTCGGAGAACCAGGGCGCGATCCTCGGGAATTTACCAGGGGCGATCGTTATCTTTCGGTTAGTTATTTTGCTTTGGTTCGCTTTGAGGAAGCTGAGTTAATTGCTGGGAGTGTAGTCGCGGGTGTCGGGCACCGTGTCGGCGGCATTGCTTGGTATCCCGTGCAACAAGTTCCAAAGCTGGCCTTCGATCACACTCAAATTCTCGAATACGGATATCGGCGACTGCGTAACAAACTTGAATACAGCCCGGTAGCTTTTGAAGTTTTGCCGGAACTTTTTACTTTGAGCGATTTGTATCAACTTTATACAACTATTTTGGGGGAAAGTTTTTCTGATTATTCTAATTTTAGAGCTCGATTGTTGAAATTGGGTTTTTTGTGCGATACCGGTGTTAAGGTTTCGCGCGGGGCTGGCCGCCCTGCTAGTTTGTACCGCTTTGATGCCGCCGCTTTTGCTCCTTTCAAAAATAAGCCGTTGGTGTTTATCTAGCTGTTCATTGGATGATATTCGGGGATCAATTTAGTAACATTAGAATAGAAGCTATTAAGGAGTGCAGACTATGAAAGACCCTGATGAATGCGCTAATATTCACGAAGTTCGGGAGGAAATTGATATCATCGATCGAGAAGTGATCGAGGCTTTGAGCAAGAGATTTCAATACGTCATCGCGGCAGCAAGGTTCAAAACGAGTGAAGCTAGTGTTCGATCGTCGGATCGCTTTCAGGCTATGTTACAGCAGCGGCGGGAGTGGGCTAAAGAATCGGGTTTGAATCCTGATGTGGTTGAAAATATTTACCGGGATTTGGTAAATTATTATATTGAGGAAGAGTTGAAACATTACAAATCTAAGTAAGTTTTCGCTACATTCAAATCTAGGACTATAGGAAAGTGAGTCCGCGCGGGCGGACTGTTAGCAATATTTATTAGGTGATTTGGTGATATGAAAATTGCGATCGCACAACTCAACCCTACTATTGGTGATATCTTGGGCAACTCCAACCTAATTCTGGAGGCTGCGAAAAAAGCTGAGGTTGAGGGCGCAAACTTATTGCTAACACCGGAACTTTCCCTGATCGGTTATCCGCCTCGCGATTTGTTAATCAATCCGAGTTTCATTGCAGATGCAGGTGCACAGTTGCTGCAACTGGCGCAAGCTTTGCCGCCGGAGTTGGCAGTCATAGCCGGCACTGCCTTACCTAATGCTAATGCTGTTAAACTCGGCGGAAAATCATTGTTTAATAGCGCTGTTTTGTTGCAAAATGGCGCCGTCAAACAAGTTTTTCATAAACGCTTGTTGCCTACTTATGATGTATTTGATGAAGATAGATATTTTGAACCGGGAGAAAACAGCAATTACTGTTCTATTGGCGAACTCAAAATCGGCGTGACAATTTGTGAAGATTTGTGGAACAATGAGGAGTTTTGGGGTAAACGCAGTTACGCGGGCGATCCTGTTTCCGATTTGGCAAAATTGGGTGTAGATTTAGTGGTTAATTTGTCGGCATCGCCTTATTCTGCGGGGAAGCGGGGAGTGCGATCGGCGATGTTGCAGCACAGTGTCATCCGCTGCGGGATACCGATTATTTACGCTAATCAGGTAGGGGGAAATGACGATATTATTTTTGACGGCAGCAGTTTTGCGGTGAATCGAAAGGGTGATTTGATTCAGGTATTAGCTTCTTTTGAAACGGATTTTGCGGTGCTGGAATATGACGAAAATAAACAAGATTTAATTGGCAGTGGCGGGATCGGGCAAGATGCCCGATCCACAACAGATTTAAGTTTTCATCCGGCAGAAGGAGATGCCGAAATTTGGGCTGCTTTGGTTTTGGGAGTGCGAGATTATGTTCGCAAGTGCGGTTTTTCTAAGGTTGTACTCGGTTTGAGTGGCGGGATAGATTCGGCTTTGGTGGCGACGATCGCCAGTTGCGCGATCGGGCCCGAAAATGTTCTAGGGGTGCTGATGCCTTCTCCTTACAGTTCGGATCATTCGGTTAATGATGCTTTGGAATTAGCCCGAAATCTGGGCATCGCGATCGAACTATTGCCGATCGGCGATTTGATGAAAACTTACGATCGCACTCTCGCCGATTTCTTTGTAAATACAACTTTTGGGATTGCGGAAGAAAATATTCAATCGCGGATTCGAGGCAATCTGTTGATGGCAATTTCTAATAAGTTCGGACATTTGCTGCTTTCGACGGGCAATAAGTCGGAAATGGCGGTGGGTTACTGCACTCTCTACGGCGATATGAATGGGGGATTGGCGGTGATTTCTGATGTGCCGAAAACTCGCGTGTATTCGCTTTGTAGGTGGCTGAATTCTGGCGGATATGTAGGGGCGATGCCCCCAGTCCCGCCCCTGGGAAAGGAAATTATTCCGGTTAATATTATTACTAAAGCGCCGAGTGCTGAACTGAAACCTGGCCAAATTGACCAAGATTCTTTGCCGGATTACGATGTTTTGGATGACATATTGCAGCGGTTGATCGAACATCACGAATCTGCCCAACAAATTATCGCTGCAGGACACGATGAAGCGGTGGTTAAACCTGTAGTAAAATTAGTGAGGCAAGCGGAGTTTAAACGGCGACAAGCAGCCCCGGGTTTGAAAATTAGCGATCGAGCTTTTGGTACCGGTTGGCGGATGCCGATCGCCAAATCTTCCTTATATTAAACCCATCATTAAACGCAAAATGGTTAACATCGACGGTAGTTTCGGCTTCGATTTTCTCATGGGAAGTCTCAGCAACGATACGATTAGAGGATTTGCAGGTAATGATACTATTCAAGGTGTGGGGGGAAATGACCGAATTTTTGGCGATCGGGACAATGATTTGCTAGCAGGAAATGAAGGCGCTGATACGCTGTCTGGCGGGCAGGGAAGCGATACAATCTATGGAGAACAAGACTCCGATTGGATGTTTGGCGATCGGGGTAACGATTTGCTAATAGGCGGCGAAGGCGGGGATATCTTAACAGGAGGCGCGGGGGATGATTTATTTGTGATTGAAAGAACCTCCGCCGCATCTACTATTACTGAAGCCGATATAATTACAGATTTTGGCAACGGCAATGATAAAATTGTCTTGACCGATGGCATGAAGTTTAGCGATTTAGAGCTTTCTGTTTTCGAGAACCAAACTATTATGAAAAATAAAAATTCCGGCAAATATTTAGGAGTTGTTTCGGGAAATTATAATCTGACTGAATCCAACTTTATTTCGCTGTTTGGCGGACTAGATAGGGGTCAGCTTTTGCCAATTTCTGTGAATACTATTGTGGGCGATCGCCCCCTGGGACTAGAAGTGGCAAAAACTCCCGAAGAACAAGCAATTGGCTTAATGTTTCGCACAGAATTGCCCGATGACAGGGGAATGTTTTTTCCCATCGAACCCGCGCGAAACGTGCGTTTCTGGATGAGAAACGTGTCGATCGATCTCGATATGGTTTTTCTGCGGGAAGGCGTCGTGCAGGCGATAATTCCTAACGTACCGCCGTGTTTGAGCGAAACCTGCCCCAACTACGGCCCGGATGTTCCCGTTGATGGAGTTATTGAACTCAGAGGCGGAAGGGCGGCCCAATTGGGACTCAAAGTTGGCGATCGGATTCCCAATTTACCCTGAAACGTATATGATTTTATCGCAGCATTCAACATTTGTGCGCGATATTTTTCCAAATATTTATGGAAAACTCCCTCGCGGGTTTTACTATCCCGTACAGTCAGTTGTCTTGGGCCTTCATTCTTCTATCTTCAGTCTTT
>JARCMA010000414.1 GCA_030248405.1 Microcoleus sp. MP8IB2.171 | reverse complement strand
GTTAAATCTTGTACAGTGCTCGTTGCCGAACTTCCTTCTTCCCTCTTTCTGACATCCGTTAAATCTTGTACAGTGCTCGTTGCCGAACTTCCTTCTTCCTTATCCCCAATCCAGAGGCGCAAAATATTAGGAATTGCCAGCATTCGAGAACCTGCACCCAAACCGATCGCCTGAATTTGCATCGACGGTGGCGGGCCGAAAGCAGCGGCTAGAGTACAGGCGATCGCAGTTCCCGTAGGAGTGCACAATTCGCGATCGATCCCATTGCTATAAACCGGCACTCGGTGCGTTTCCCACAACCGCATCACCGCCGGCGTCGGCACCGCTAACTTACCGTGGGCTGCCTTCACCGTACCGCCACCAGTCGGCATCGCCGAAAAGTAAAACTCCTGAATATCCAACCAATCCAAACCCAAACAAGTACCGACAATATCAATAATTGCATCCGTCGCCCCCACCTCGTGAAAGTGAACCTCGCTTGCGGGGATACCGTGTACGGCACCTTCTGCCTCTGCTAATTTGCCAAATACGGCCAAACTCCAAGCTTCCACGCGCGGAGGCAATTTTGCAGAGACGATGATTTGCTCAATTTGTGGCAAATTGCGGTGATGAGTGTGGCTAATTTCGGCATCTGGTTCGCCGTGACTGTGAGAATGTTCTTCCCCGTGATGATGGTGGTGGCGGGCGTCAAAAGTCGGGGATTCCGTTTCCGAGGGATCGATCTCCGTAGCGGAATTTTTGGGTTTTAACCACAAATCTGCAGCTAAATCTACATAAAATTTAGTTGCTTGTTGAGTATTCCGGTGGACTAATTCCGTCCGCAACTGGTACTCTGTCGAAATGCCGAGCAAATTGAGTTTTTCGATTAGGTAGTCTAAAGGAACGCCAGCGTGGATGAGAGCTCCGATGCACATATCGCCAGCAATGCCGGTTGGACAGTCAAAATAAGCTATTTTATTCATTATTAACAATTAATTTTCTGTATTGATTGTTTCACTCGATATTTCGATCGCCCACTTAGCCTGCAATATCTTAACATGGCAACTATTTACGAAGTGCATCCAGTTGCACCCCAAAAAGACCGAATCGAAAAAATCAAAAAATCTCTGAAAGATGGGGCAGTGATGCTTTATCCGACAGATACAGTTTACGCGATCGGCTGCGATCTCAACTCCAAGTCTGCAGTAGAACGAGTCAGGCAGATCAAGCAACTATCCAATGATAAGCCTTTAACGTTCTTGTGTTCCTCTCTGTCAAATATCACCGACTATGCTGCAGTCAGCGATGAAGCATACAGAATTATCAAGCGGTTAATACCTGGGCCTTATACATTTCTGCTGCCCGCTACCAAGTTAGTGCCACGGTTGGTAATGAGCCCAAAACGGAAAACCACTGGAATTCGCGTTCCCGACCAGCGGCTTTGTTTTACACTGTTGGAAGCCTTGGGAAATCCAATTATTTCAACATCCGCTCACATTACCACCGATGATGAAGGTGCAGCAACCGTGCCAGCAGGAAAAGCAGAAAGTTTTGGCAAAGCTGAACTTTTTGACTGTTTTTCTAAGTTAGTAGATGTGATTGTCGATGACGGTTCCGATCCGGGATATCAAGTTTCTACAATTCTCGATTTGACACAAAGCGAACCGATTGTTGTTCGCCGTGGTTTGGGTTCGGAATCTGTCGCCGTTTGGGAAAAAGATTAATTTTGGAGATACAATAAAATTCACTCTTTGTGGAACAGGCATCTTGCCTGTTCTTGAGAATAGTGAAATAAGGCCCAGAACCCAGACTTGTTCAAGAAGTTGGGTTCTGATTAGATTAACTCAAAACTGCTTTAAGCCTCTACCTTAACTCCTTTCCAAAAAGCAATATACCCCGCAATATTTTTAGCAGCATCTTTCGGAGTAGGATAGTACCACGCAGCATCTTTATTAACTTGTCCGCCGACTTCGACACTGTAGTAACTAGCAACACCTTTCCAACCGCAAGTAGTGTGAGTGCTGCTGTCCTTGAAATACTCACGGTTGATGGCATCGGCGGGGAAATAATAGTTGTTGTCTACAATTTCGCACTTGTCGCTCTCGGCCAAAACGGCACCATTCCAAATTGCTTTCGGCATCAGTTTTTCTGCTTAAATTGAGATTCTCAATTATTGTAACTGTATTTGTGCTCAAAAGGCATAGAATAGTTGAGAAGCCAACAACCAACTACTGCAAATGTCAGCGTCTAATCCGCCAAAATCTTCTGTGCCACTGTCCCTGGAACAAGCTCTTAAACATTTTTTTGGCTATGACTCTTTCCGTCCGGGACAGCAGGAAATTGTCGAAGCTGCTTTACAAAAACGGGATATGATGATTGTCATGCCGACGGGCGGTGGCAAGTCTTTGTGTTTTCAATTACCGGCACTGTTGAAACCGGGATTGACTGTGGTTGTTTCGCCGTTAATTGCTCTGATGCAAGACCAGGTGGAAGCTTTGCAGGATAATGGAATTGGGGCGACTTTTCTCAACAGCACTTTGAGCTCTCAGGAAACCCGATCGCGCCAAACAGCGATTCTCGAAGGTAAGATTAAATTGCTCTACGTTGCGCCCGAACGGTTGCTGGGCGAGAGATTTTTACCGTTTTTAGATATAGTAGCAAATAAGTTAGGAATTTCGGCATTTGCGATCGACGAAGCCCACTGCGTTTCGGAATGGGGGCACGACTTTCGACCAGAATACAGGCAAATGCAACGAGTGCGCGATCGATATCCCGACATACCCATTATGGGACTAACCGCCACCGCCACCGAGCGCGTCCGCCAAGACATCATCCAGCAGCTAACCCTGCGAAATCCCTACATCCACGTCGCCAGCTTCAACCGACCCAATTTATACTACGAAGTTCGCCCCAAAACCAAGCACAGTTTTGCCGAAGTTTTACAAATCATCCAAAAAAAAGGCGGTTCAGGAATCATCTATTGCCTCAGCCGCAAAAAAGTTGACGAAGTTGCCTATAAATTGCAACAAAGTGGCATCCAAGCCTTACCCTACCACGCCGGCATGAACGATGTCGATCGCGCCACCAATCAAACCCGCTTCATTCGCGACGACGTGCAAGTAATGGTAGCCACAATAGCCTTCGGTATGGGCATTAACAAACCCGACGTGCGGTTTGTAATTCACTACGACTTACCCAAGAATCTCGAAGGATACTATCAAGAATCCGGCCGCGCAGGCCGAGACAACGAACCCGCCCATTGCAGCTTATTTTTCGGCTACGGCGATGTCAAAATGATCGACTACATCATCGAGCAAAAACCTGACCCACAAGAACAAAGAATTGCCCGCCAACAGTTGCGTCGAGTAATCAACTATGCAGAATCCACCGATTGCCGTCGCACAATCCAGTTAAGTTATTTTGGCGATTCATTCCCCGGAAACTGCGGTACTTGCGATAACTGTTGCAACCAAAAACCCGTAGAAGATTGGACGATTGAGGCAATGAAATTTCTTTCTTGCGTCGCCCGATGCCAAGAAAAATTCGGCATGAATCATATTATTGATGTCCTGCGTGGCTCAAAAAGTCAAAAAGTATTGCAATACCAGCACCACCAACTTTCTACTTACGGAATTGGCAAAGATAGAAGTGCGGACGAATGGAAAAAGTTGAGTCGCTCGCTGTTAAATCAAGGTTTTTTAGAAGAAAGGACAGACGGCTTTCCCATTTTGAAACTGAATGAAAAAAGTTGGGAAATTATGAAACGTCAGCGCACAGTGGAAATCGCCATTGAACCCCAGCGGGAAGTACAGGGGAAAGTTCGTTCTTTGGCAGTAGAAGTCGAAGCTTTATTCACCATACTGCGGACGCTACGCAAGCAAATTGCCGACGAACAATTTGTGCCACCTTACGTAGTTTTTGCTGACAAAAGCTTGCGAGACATGGCAGAAAAGCGCCCGCAAAATCTCACAGAATTTGAGGAAGTTTACGGCGTTGGTAGCAACAAGCGAGATAAGTACGGCAAGGTTTTCTTGGAGGCAATTCGCACTTTTTGCCAAGAACAAGGATTGCCAAGTGGTGCTGCATCTTCTGAGGTCGCTAATCTTCCCAATCTTGCTAATGTTCCATCTTATTCCCAGATGCAAACCTGGGAATTATACCGACAAGGTTTGACAGTTCAAGGAATAGCGAATGCGCGGGGTATGAGTCCTAATACTATTTCTGGGCATCTGATAGAATTGATGGAAATGGGCAGGGAAGTTGATATAAATTTGTTGGTAGAATCGGAACGCCAGCAGGCGATAGTGTACGCAATTGAAGTTATGGGGGATGAAAAACTGAGAGCAATTTATGAGTTTTTGGAAGAACGTTATACGTTTGAGGAGATTAAGTTTGTGCGGGCTTGGTGGCGACAAAATTATGTCGGTTTTTAACCACCGATGTATACGGATAAACGCTGATGGACGCAGATAATTAATAGATAGGAGGGAAAAATGAGAATTTAAAAAGTAGCTTTTAGGGAGAATATATTAGACATATTGCAAAAAAAATATGCTATAATAAAGAATTTGGCTTAAGTGGAGGAGATTGCAGGTTTAGCTGATTTTCAGGACTTTTTGCTAAAAACAGCATAAAATGCTAAAAAGGTGTTTTGTAGTTACACAATAAATCAATCATGAACAATCGATTTTATCAAAATTTGAAACCGGAGCAATTTAAACGGAGATTTGGTGTCCAGATTCAAACGTTTAAAGAAATGGTGTAATTGCTCAACCCCCCCATAGACAAAAATAAAATCTCTGAAACCCTTTGTAGGCAAGTATTGCAAAGTTTGAACACAATTATTTCATTTTTTCGTTT
>JARCMA010000413.1 GCA_030248405.1 Microcoleus sp. MP8IB2.171 | reverse complement strand
GAAGACTTCGAGAAAATTTTAGAACAAGCCAAAGAACTGCAACGGATAGCCCCGCGTTAGGGCATATCATGACTTGGAAGTCCCCAAACCCTTCGGGCAAGTATCCCCACGGGATGCCCGCTGGGTAGCCGTACAACACCGCTTCCACGAACAACCGATTGTAGGCAAGCTGTCCCACCCACATCACCTTCACGTCCCGGCAACAAATCTTTGATCCTTTCCCACTGTTCATCCTGTGGGGCATAACGGCCGCTTGTCCTGGCGATCGAATCCTTCTAGTCGGCTGTAACTCCTGCAAATGAAACTTGCTGGAATTGTAAAGTTTCATGTGCGATCGGCATTATCTACGAAAGTCATCTGCAGGGTTGTGCATCACATCTTCAGCGCGGTAATGAGTTAGACCGCCGTTAGGGTTCTCAGCGGCCTGGCGTGTCATGTTTTTAGCGAGAGAAGTCAAATTTTTAGACGTATATTATATCAATTTATATGTAAGTTTGATGAAATTATACTTTTAATCGCCAATCTGTAAAGTAAACTTAAAAACTACTACAAATAGCTCTAAACCAAGTAATCTATTAGATAGGATTGCTAACTGCTTTTCTCAAGGCTAAAAAGTTTTATAAATAGTAGTGAAAAAAATCAGGCGCATCAGCATCTTTAGTCAGCTATAATTATAACGATCTCATAGTAAACACGTCAGTAGCCATGCTTGTTCAAGCAAGTTACTGTCTAAAAAATTTCAATAACTATTATAGATTGCTTTCCAATATATATTGCCTCAGCCTCATTTCACTAAATCCACTGAGATTTTTCAGCAAACTCGTTACCCCAGGAGTAACACCAATCAATGTCACACACCTCTCCAACCACTTTCCTGTCAAACCGTTCTAAAAAAAAGGTGTCCCTGCGCCTGATTTTAGTATTCCCATTCGTTCTGCAAATATTTGCTGCCGTCGGGCTGACAGGCTGGCTATCCTTACGCAACGGGCAAAAAGCAGTCAACGAAGTTGCTAGCCAGTTGCGGAGTGAAATTACGGCCCGCATCCAGCAGCAGCTCAACACTTACCTAGACACAGCCCCTCGCGTCAATCAACTGAATGCCAATGCCCTTCGCCTAGGATACTTAAATCCAGACGAATTGGAGAGTATGGAGCGCTATTTGTGGGAGCAAATTCAAGCCTTTCCTTCTCTGCCCAATATGGGTTTTGCTACTAAAAGTGGAGAGTTCATTGCCATTGAACGCCAAGAGAATGGCAAAATATTTTTTAAAAGAGTAGATAAGGATAGTCGTACTGAACTTCATATTTATGACTCGGATAGCAAAGGCAATCAAACAAAGCTCTTAAAAATTTCTCCTAGCAACAATATACTCAACCGTTCTTGGTATAAAGACAGTGTACGCTATAGCCGGCCCACATGGAGCGAAATTTTTTCGATTACAGGTCAGAAAACGCTCTCCCTCCCTGCCGGACATCCAGTTTATGACGAAAGTGGCGAACTGCGGGGAGTATTCGTTGCTAATTTTTTGATCTCTTTCCTCAGTGACTTTCTGCAAAGCTTAAAAATCGGTCGATCGGGACAGACATTCATTATAGAACGTTCGGGACTTCTAGTCGCTAGTTCAAATCTCAAAGAAGCATTTATCACCAACAATGGCAAACTCGATCGCCTGAATGCTTTAGATAGCACAGATGATTTAATTCGGCTGACAACAGCGCATTTAAAAGAACACTTTGGCGACCTCACTAAAATTAGCAGATCTCAGCAACTGGATTTTACGATCGCCGGCCAGCGAGAATTCCTCCAAGTTATGCCCTTTCAGGATAGCCGAGGATTGGACTGGCTGATCGTCGTCGTAGTTCCTGAAAGCGATTTCATGGATCAAATTAACGCCAATACCCAGACTACCATTTTGTTGTGTTTGGGAGCCTTGGCGCTGGCTACCGTTCTGGGAATCTTAACCGCACGCTGGATTACCAGCCCGATTCTCCGTTTGAGCGAAGCTTCTAGGGCGATCGCCAGTGGCGACTTAGAGAAAAATGTGCAGGTAAAAGGCGTAGAAGAACTAGAAGTTCTGGGCCAATCTTTTAACCAAATGGCACAACAGTTGCGCGAATCCTTTGAGGCGCTAGCCAAGACCAATTCAGAGCTAGAAATCCGAGTAGAAGAACGCACCGCCGAACTCACGGAAGCCAAACAAATTGCTGATACTGCCAACCAAGCTAAAAGTGAATTTTTAGCGAATATGAGTCACGAATTGAGAACGCCACTCAATGGCATTTTAGGGTACGCTCAAATCCTAGAACGATCGAAAACGATGGCTCCCAAGGAACTCCAAGGCATCAGTATCATTCACCAGTGTGGCTCCCACCTGCTAACCCTAATCAATGATATCTTAGATCTCGCTAAAATTGAAGCCCAGAAATTAGAACTGTATGCGAAAGATTTCCATTTTCCTTCCTTTTTGCAGGGAGTCGCGGAAATCTGCCGCATCCGAGCCGAACAAAAAGGAATTGGTTTTGTTTATCAACCCAGTTCTCAACTGCCTGCTGGCATCAACGGTGACGAAAAACGGTTGCGACAGGTACTCATTAACTTACTGAGCAATGCAATTAAATTTACCGACTCTGGAGGGGTGACTTTTAAGGTAGAATATCTGGAAAAGGGAACAGGTGAAAGGGTACAAAGCAATGGGCAAAAGTCACCTTCCCCAATTCACAAAATTCGGTTTCAAATAGAAGATACTGGTGTTGGCATGACATCAGAACAATTAGAAAAAATATTTTTGCCTTTTGAACAGGTAGGAGATAGCAAGCGTCAGGCGGAAGGAACCGGACTTGGTTTAGCAATTAGCCAGAACATTCTGCAAATGATGGGTAGTACAATTCAAGTAAAAAGTCAGTCAGGAGCAGGCAGTGTTTTTTGGCTAGATTTGGATTTACCGGAAGCGGCAGACTGGGCAAATACAGCTACGCTTGCTAAGGAAGGAAAGCTGGTTGGCTACGAAGGTAGAAAGCAGAAAGTTTTGGTGGTGGATGACAAATGGGAAAATCTCTCAGTGATTGTCAATTTGCTGGAGCCGCTCGGATTTGAAGTAACTGAAGCTAAAAACGGTCAAGAGGGTTTAGACAAAGTAGCACAGTTTAAGTTCGATGTGATTATCACTGACTTGGTGATGCCAGTGTTAGATGGCTTCGAGATGATGCGCCGCGTCCGAAACTTGCCGGACTATAAAGATGTGGCAATTATTGCTTCATCAGCTAGCGTATTTGCTACCGACCAACATAAGAGTCTAGAGGGGGGGGCAAATGATTTTCTCGGTAAGCCAGTGCAGGCAGAAGAGCTATTTCAAATGTTGCAAAAATATTTGGAAATTGAATGGATATATGAGGAACTAAAGCCAGAAGAAATTAGCACTATTTCCCTTTCTTCTGCTCCTTCATCTCTTTCTGAATCAACCTCTTTAATTGCTCCCCCGCCAGCAGAAATTGAACTTTTATTTGAACTGGCGATGAGAGGCAACATTAAAGGAATTGTGGAGCGCAGTGAGCAGCTAGAGAAGTTGGATCAGCAACTTGTACCATTTGCTATTGAGCTGCGCCAGTTGGCTAAAGGCTATCAGGTCAAAAAAATCAAAGAGTTTATTACATCCCACAGGATAGAAAAAGAATGAAGGGGGGAAATATGGAAACCAGTACCATCTTAATTGTCGATGACAATCCTAGTAATCTCGATGTACTTTCTGAAGCTTTAGCTGGTTCTGGATGGGAGATATTGGTAGCAACTGATGGCGAAACTGCGCTCGATCAGGCTGAATATAGTCAACCTGATTTGATTTTGTTAGATGTGATGATGCCAGGAATTGACGGCTTTGAAACCTGTCATCGGCTAAAGGCAAGTCCTTTGATGAGCGAAATTCCTGTAATTTTCATGACTGCTCTTTCTGACATAGGAGATAAGGTCAAAGGATTTAATCTAGGGGCTGTTGATTACATTACTAAGCCCTTTGAACAAGAGGAGGTGTTAGCTCGCATCAACCTCCATTTAAGATTGCGTTCTTTGACTAAAAATCTCGCCCAGCACAATTTGCTTCTCAAACGGGAAATTGAAGAGCGGCTCGCAGCCGAAGCAGCGTTGCAGAAGCTCGCGCAGGAGTTAGAAAAACGGGTAGAAGAACGAACGGCTGAACTTTCTCAAGCTTTGGATAATCTTAAAAAAGCTCAAGTGCAAATCGTTCAAACTGAAAAAATGGCTTGCCTTGGTCAACTTGTAGCTGGGGTGGCTCACGAAATTAACAATCCAGTTAGTTTTATCTCCAATAATATCCCTATTGCCAAGGAATATATTGCCGATTTGATCGGGATGACTCGGCTTTGCCAGCACAGCCGTACTTCGACATCAGAATTTGAGGAAAAGTCCCAGGAGATTGATTTAGATTTTATTGTTGAAGATTTGCCTAAAATTATTAATTCAATGGCGGTAGGAACAGATCGACTTTATAATCTTTCTATGTCACTGCGTAACTTCTCTCGCTTGGATACATCGGCACTAACGCCAGTGAATATTCACGATGGGCTAGATAGTACGTTATTAATTTTAGGGCATCGGCTGAAATCTAAAGGAAGTTTCCCAGGAATTGCAGTGATTAAAGAGTATGGCGAATTGCCCCTAGTTGAGTGTTATCCGGGGCAACTGAATCAGGTGTTTATGAATATATTGGCGAATGGAATTGATGCTTTAGAAGAGTCTACGATTAGTTGTCCGCTGTGCGGTGAAAAGCAACAGAGTAATGACAGTCCACAGATTCGGATCTGCACTGAAAAGCTTCAGGATGACAGAGTGGTGATTCGGATTGCTGATAATGGGGTTGGCATAACTCAGGAAGTAATGCAGCATTTATTCACACCGATGTTTACTACAAAATCAGTGGGTAAAGGGACAGGTTTAGGTTTGTCGATTAGCCGTGAGATTGTAGAAGCAAAACATGGTGGTACGCTGACCTGCATTTCCTCGCCCGAATGGGGTGTAGAGTTTGTAATTGAGCTTCCTATTCAGCATTAGTAAGGGGGATTTTTTATGGTGAATCTTAGTTTGGCTGTTTTGTCAATATACCGTTAATTTGGCGATCGCCCATGTAGAATCTACCAATCATCATCACTCTCAAGCTCTTCACCCCCTATCAAGAAGCAGAGGGCTTGTCCGAACTGAAATTAGAATTTACCCAAAGAAACCTCCGTATCGCAAGTCCTAGACCGCCTGAGTGCCGCCAACGGTTCTATGGGCATCGCACCCGCTTCGGTATCCATCAGGAATTTGCCCTCGCCCCACCACACTCCAAAACGGTGATCAAGTCGTCCTTATTCCCCCTGTCAGCTCTCCCCCTCTACCCTCGGACACTCCCCTGATGGCAATCGGTTTGTCACGGGGCGGGCGATCGAGCTAAAATGAAAAATGAGGCATCCCTTCGATCGGAAGCAGGTCTCAAACTTCTTGGAAGAAATTGTTTTACCTAGGAGTGGGTCAAGCCCACTTTTTTTGTTGCATTAGTCGCAGGAAAAGAGCTCAGGGCGTCTGACTTGCAAGTTGGGGACTGATTTAGTAGGGGTACCCCCCCGCTTGAGATCCCCTGCTGGGATGTTGGGTAAGTCCCAAAGTTGAAGACGAAAGTCGCAGCCACCTAATCAAACCACCTCAAAGCCAAGCAATCTCAACACCTGATTTTTCCTTGCCCGTGTCCGAGTTCAGGAGTGTTAACTTAAATATTCGATATGACTCATCCCCTAATCCCACAAATCATTGACTTAGCTACCCCCGTTGCGGAAACACTGGGATTGGAAGTAGTGGGAGCAGTGTTTCACACCAACCAAAATCCCCCCGTCTTGCGGGTAGACATCCGCAACCTCCAACAAGACACGGGTTTAGCGGACTGCGAGCGCATGAGCACGGCCCTCGATGCTGAGTTAGAGGCAGCCGAAATCATACCCGACGCCTACGTGCTAGAGATTTCCAGTCCCGGCATATCCCGCTTGCTCAGCAGCGATCGAGAATTCATTACTTTTAAAGGTTTCCCCATCACAGTCAAAGCCACCGAACCGGACTCGCGAGTCAAAGAGTGGAAAGGACTACTTGTGGGCCGGGATGAAACAACTGTTTATCTCAATCAAAAAGGGCGACAGGTTAAAATTCCCCGCCCTCAGATTGTCAAAGTTGAACTAGACGAAGGAAAGGAGTAGTAAAGGTCAATTTTGAGTTTTGAGTTTTGAGTTGTAGGGGCAGTGGATGGTGCGTGCCCGCCCGATTTGAGTGTTGAGATTGCCTCGCAGCAAGCTGAAAATGCTTCGCTGCGAGTTAATTTTTAAGAATCACATCTTTAGCAGCCGGGTTGAATTGGCACAACAAATAAATTGTTACAGCACCCAGATTTCCTAAGCCTATCCTGCAACTGATCAATCATCAGTCATCACTTTTTGTCGAAAATCACCAATTACTGATTACCGATTACCAGTTACGTATTGTCAAAACAAAAAAAGGAGTGTTTTATATGTCAATGGTTCCCCTCCCAGGACTCAAAGAAATGGTCGAAGGTATTAGCAAAGAACGCAATTTACCCAAACACGCCGTCCAAGCAGCCTTGCGAGAAGCCCTGCTCAAAGGATACGAACGCTACCGCCGTACCCAAAAACTCGATCACTTCAGCGAAGAATACTTCGACAACTTTGATGTAGAACTGGACGCAGAACAAGAAGGTTTCCGCGTTTTAGCGAACAAAACTATTGTCGAAGAAGTCATCAATCCCGATCACGAAATCTCACTTTCCGAAGTGCAAGAAGTAGCCACGGAAGCTCAGCCTGGGAGCATCGTACTCGTAGACGTAACACCAAATCAAAAAGAATTTGGTCGCATGGCCGCCATCCAGACCAAACAAGTTCTCGCTCAAAAACTGCGCGACCAACAGCGCAAAATGATTCAAGAAGAGTTTAAAGATTTAGAAGAAACCGTTCTTCAAGCCAGAGTTCTCAGGTTTGAGAGGCAGTCGGTAATTTTAGCAGTTACCAGCAGCTTCGGTCAGCCCGAAGTAGATGCCGAACTCCCGAAACGCGAACAGTTGCCCAACGATAATTACCGGGCAAATGCTACATTCAAGGTTTATCTCAAAAAAGTAGGCGAAGGCTCCACGAGAGGGCCGCAGTTACTTGTTTCTAGAGCTGATGCAGGTTTGGTGGTTTACCTGTTTGCTAACGAAGTGCCAGAAATAGAAGACGGAGTAGTCAGAATTGTTGCGGTAGCCAGAGAGGCAAATCCTCCCTCGCGGCACGTCGGCCCCCGGACTAAAATAGCAGTTGATACTCTTGATCGCGACGTAGACCCCGTAGGAGCCTGCATCGGAGCGCGGGGATCGCGGATTCAGGTAGTAGTCAACGAATTGCGCGGCGAAAAAATAGACGTGATCCGCTGGTCTCCAGACCCCGCAACATATATTGCCAACGCTCTGAGTCCCGCTAGAGTAGATGAAGTGCGTTTAGTTGCTCCAGAAGGCAGGAGAGCTCACATTTTGGTCGCTGAAGACCAACTGAGTCTTGCCATTGGCAAAGAAGGTCAAAACGTCCGCCTCGCAGCTCGCCTAACCGGTTGGAAAATCGATATCAAAGATATTGCTAAGTACGATCGCGCCGCCGAAGACACCAAATTGGCAGCAGAAGCAACCAGGCTCGAAGAACTAGCAGGCGACTACGACGCAGACGAAGCAGGCGACTACTACGACGGCGACGAGGAAACCGCCGGGAT
>JARCMA010000412.1 GCA_030248405.1 Microcoleus sp. MP8IB2.171 | reverse complement strand
TCTGTTAGATAGCCTGGCTGTTTTTATGGTTTTCGCCACCCACTTACCATTATTGTTTTCCGACCTGTCGTTTAAGCTTGGTGTCTTATGTGTATCGGCGGTTATTCTACCTGTGGTATACTATTATTCTACTCTACTTTTAGTAGAATGCCGGAAGATTTGAGAATACAATCTCAACGAGATAATACATAAACCAAGCAAATATAAAGCCGTCCTAGAAGGACGGGGCTTTAGACCCAAATTTCTGGTAACTGGTATTACGGCTTTTATTTTTGGCCCCACAGGAGTTCTGGGTAAATTGTCGCGCTGTCTTTTCGCACCAACCCGGAACTCCTTAAAAGTTCCGGGTTTTTTGTTGTCAACCACCCACTTAAATTTCCAGGAAAATACCCTCATGTTAGAAGCCAAACTCGTAACCAAATCTCATCCCGAACACCAAACAATAGTCAAACTCTCAGAAACAGTCTCAGTCGGCGGCGAAGAATTATTAATCATCGGCGGCCCCTGTACCGTCGAAAGTTCCGCACAAATGGAAACAGTCGCCCGCCAACTCTCAGCAGCATCGGTGCAAGCTTTGCGAGGCGGAGTATACAAACCTCGCACTTCTCCCTATGCTTTCCAAGGCATGGGAATTGAGGGACTAGAAATTTTAGCCGATGTCAGTCGCCGTTACAGTTTACCCGTGGTGACAGAGGTAATGTCGATCGCCCAAATCGAGCCAGTTGTCACCTATGCTGATATGCTGCAAGTAGGCAGTCGCAATATGCAAAACTTCGAGTTACTAAAGGCGATCGGTCAAGCCGGAAAACCAGTCCTACTAAAACGCGGCTTATCAGCCACAATCGAAGAATTTGTGATGGCCGCCGAATACATTCTCAGCCACGGAAATCCCGATGTAGTTCTCTGCGAAAGAGGCATCCGCAGCTTCGACAATTACACCCGGAATGTATTAGATTTAGGTGCAGTCGTAGCGCTGAAACAGTTAACTCATTTGCCAGTAATTGTAGACCCTTCTCACGCCGTCGGCAAGCGAGAATTAGTCGCGCCACTAGCCAAAGCAGCGGTTGCTTGCGGTGCAGACGGATTAATTATTGAGTGTCACCCGCAACCCGAAAAATCGGTTTCTGACGCGCGGCAAGCTCTTTCTTTGCCAGATATGATTGATTTAGTTGCGAGTTTACGGGCTGTAGCCGCCGCCGTTGGGCGGTGCATACCAGATACTAAGTCATTAGTCATCAGTCATTAGTCATCAGTCATTAATCATTAGTCTGCGCCGGAAGAGTTACTTGTTGTAGCGTCAGAATTTATTCTGGCGCACTTTTGCTTGGAAAGCGAAATTAGATTAAAATAAAAGGACAATCAATACTGTGATCTACAATATTTGGCTTTTATTATGGCACTGGTACTTAAAGTTCCGTCGATCGTCTGTTCTGGCTGCGGTGATACAATTACCAAAGCCATCCAAACTGTTGAATCCGATGCTTCTGTCAACGTGGATATAACGGCTAAGACTGTTACTGTGGAAGCCAAAGCTTCTGATGAGTCAATTAAACAAGCTGTTGTAGCTACGGGCCACACCATCCAAGGAGAATAATATTAGGCTTCGTCTAAGTGTTCGGCGACTGCTTGGTAAAGTTCCAAAACGTGGCGATCGAGTAAACTATAAAAAACCTGTCTGCCAACCTTGCGGTAACTTACCAACCGCATCGCCCGCATCGCCCGCAACTGGTGCGATACTGCCGATTCACTCATTCCCAAAGTCGCCGCCAAATCGCACACGCACAATTCTTGTTTTGCCAACACAGACACCAGCCGCAGCCGGTTCGCATCTCCCAAAAGACTGAAAAACTCTGCCATTCGCTGAGCTTTTGCCGTGTTGAGCACCTGTGTTTGGATGTCCCCGGCCCGCGAAATGTCAACTAGGTGCGGGCGATCGCACGTTGGTGTATCGTTCTCTTGGTGAGGCTGACTGATCGCTCCGTTAACAGCAGACTTCGGTGACATCTTTTCCAGGCTGGGTTTAATTCTCATTTTCATCTTAGCGCGATCGACTCACCTTTTGTAACAAAATTTTTACATTCCCTTGACATACATCTGAATATGTGTTCAGATATTAGTAGAGACAAACAACCCCACCAGGAGAATCTAAAGTATGACTACCGCCACCCAAACCAAATGTGCCTGTCCTTCATGCTCGTGCGTTGTCAACGTCAGTGCAGCCATTGAAAAAGACGGCAAAACATACTGTTCCAGTGCTTGTGCTGAGGGCCACCCCAACGGCCAAGGCTGCGGCCACGCCGGCTGCGAGTGCCACAAATAAATATTCGGCTTCAGAAAAGGTTAATCAACCACTTTAAAATCTATCTAAAGGGAGATGCGAACAGCGCATTTCCCAATTTCTTTGCTTTTAGGTTAAAGAAAAGTTAAAATAAAGCTAACTTAAGGTTAAGACTGCATTAATAGACTAAATACAGAGCGAAAAAGCACAACTGCTACTTACGCAATACAATAGAAGCAAGTTAGCGCCGCGATACTGAGTACAAATAGTGCTATTTACAGCAGAGACCGAACCAAAAGTTGAATACCAAAAGTTTAATTAGGAGGGGCCTATGAAAGAGCGGGAAGATTTTTTACATCCTCGCAATCGCTACTACGGTGATTTCACGCCAGAAAACTTGGCGTTTAATGCCAACTTGCAGGAGTTTGCTCAAAAAATAACTTATATTTGCTCGCTGGAAACAGGGGGGAAAATTAGCGCTGAGAAAGCCTATAAAGATATTAAGATGCTTTGGAAAGACTTAAAAACCTCTAAGAAGCAATTGGGAATTGGGCAAACACCCCCCAGTACCGAGGAGCAAAATTCACCTTAAAGTCATCGCAGCCAAACGTAGATGCAGACGGCGGTTGAAACCGCGCCTATAAAAACGAAGTCCGCCTCCGCGGACTGAAGAAAATAATATAATTTTAACCGCCCTGTCTTCAAACCGCGGAGGCGGTTTTTGTTTGTCTAGCCGCGGTTTCAACCGCCGGCTTTTTCTATGGTTTGGGATTTGGTGCAGTTTCTCCTGCAAACGGAGTACAATTGCCGCCGAGGCCGGAAGTAATTACGCAAGTATTAGTTTTCAACATTCCTTCATAGGTATCAGCGCCCGTACCTGGGCCGCCCAACTCGTCGCTATAAAGTTCTTTGTCCGAAATTTTGACATTTGCCTCCCTCGCCACAGTCTCCATCAACTTCGGATTAGTTGTGGTTTCGGCAAAAATTATCGGCACTCCTGCCGTCTTAATTTGTGATGATAATTCTGCTATTCTGGCGGCTGTGGGCTGTTCCTCTGTTGTCACTCCCTGCAAAGCTCCAGCAACTTCCAAACCGTAAGCATCGGCATAATAACTCAAAGCATCGTGAGTTGTGACTAATTTGCGTTTGTCCGCAGGAATTGTCGCTATTTGTGCTTTAATCCAAGTATCTATTTTTGCTAAATCATTGGTTAATTTCGTGGCATTTGTGGTATAGAGTTGAGTATTTGCAGGAGCAACTTTGATCAATTCATCGCGAATTGTTTCTACCATCCTTACACCATTTTGAGCGTTGTGCCAAACGTGAGGATCAGGAACTTTTTCGCCTGCTGCATGGGGTTTGTCTTCCGCTTTCTCTTCGCCGTGTTCGTGTTCGCCCATTAGAGGTTTGGGAACGGCGAGTTCGTGTACGGCGATTTTGGGTGCGGAATTACTGCTGGATTTAATTAATTTAATGATGCTGGGTTCGTGGTCGTAACCGGCGTATAAAATCAAATTTGCTGTTTCAATCGCTTTACTGTCTTCCGGCTTGGTCTGATAGGCGTGGGGGTCTTCTCCGGGCTTGATTAGACAGGTGGTGTCGATCGAGCTTTGGGCAATTTCCTTAGTAATATCGCAGATCACACCAGTGGTGGCGACGACTTTCGGCAAGTTGGCGGCGGGACTGGCTTGAGTTTGAGTGGCGCTGGGACTCTCTGGCGTGGAATTGCTGGCTTTGGGGGTGGAAGTGCACCCAACCAGTCCGAAACCGATCGCCAAAACAGCCGTACTGCAAAATCTGCCAGTTTTTCCAGACAAGTTCTTTAACATTTTCACCTTTGGAACGATAATCGTTATTGCTTTTAGAGTTATCCTATTGTAGTAGCTACGAACAAGAATCGTTCTCAAAATCGGGAATTATGTTAGAAGTGCAAGACTTGGCTGTGAATTATCGAGGAATTTCGGCCCTCAACAACGTGAGTTTCCAGTTAGATCCCGGACAGTTAACGGGGGTGTTCGGCCCCAACGGCGCGGGGAAAAGCACGATGGTGAAAGCGATGCTGGGATTGATTCCGGCGTGTCGGGGTTTGGTAAAATATCAGGGGCGGTTGTTGAAGGAACAGTTGTCGCGGGTGGCCTATGTGCCGCAGCGATCGCAAATTGACTGGGATTATCCGATTACGGTGTGGAATGCGGTAATGATGGCGCGAACTGTCCAGACTGGTTGGTTGCGATCGCCCTCGAAGCAGTCGCAAGAATTGGTCAAAGCTGCTTTATTGCGGGTAGGAATGTGGGATTTGCGCGATCGGCAAATTGGCGAACTGTCTGGCGGACAGCAGCAGCGGATATTTTTGGCAAGGTCGATCGCCCAACAAGCCGATTTATTCTTCTTCGATGAGCCTTTTAACGCTATTGATAAAGCAACAGAAGAGATTATATTCGATATTTTTGCCGAACTAAAAGCCGAAAATAAAACCTTGCTAGTAATCAGCCACGATTTAGGCGAAACCTTAAAAAAATACGATAATTTATTGTTACTAAATAAGCAGTTAATTGCGGCTGGTTCTTGCCGGGAAGTCCTCACCGCTGCCAATATTCAAAAAGCCTATGGATACGATTTAAGCTTAGTTTCTGCGTGAGAAGACTGGCGGTTAAAACCGCGTCTATACAAACAAAACCCGCCTCCGCGGGTTGAAGACAGCGCGGTTAAAATTAGCTTGTATTCTTCAGTCCGCGAAGGCGGACTTCGTTTGTGTAGGGGCGGTTTCAACCGCCGACCTTTATCAACGGAGTTTGTAACTATTATCGAGGAAATTAAATGTTAAACATACTAATTGAGCCCCTAAAATTTGAGTTCATGCGAAATGCGATCGCCGTCGGCATTTTGCTAGGAATTGTCTGCGCCGTAGTCGGCTCCTATTTAATTGTACAACAAATGGGAATGATGGTAGACATGATTGCCCATTCAGTATTAGCAGGATTGCCCGTTGCATTTTCTTTAGGTTTCAATATTTCCATCGGCGCATTTATCTCAGGAATCATCAGCGCCGTAATTATGGCATGGATTCAATCGCAATCGCGGATAAAAATTGATGCAGTCATGGCATTAATTTTGTCTACATTCTTAGCAATTAGCGTCACATTAATTAGCCTTTTGCGGACAACAAAACTAGACTTAGACGGGTTTCTGTTCGGGAATATATTGTCAGTTGCACCCGCTGACGTGCAGCAGACTTTCGTTATAACTGTGATAATTTTGGTCGCGGTTAAAATCTTTTACAAAGAACTGCTATTCTATACGTTCGACCCGCTGGGAGCGCAAGCATCCGGTTTACCTGTAAACTTGATTTATTTGGGGATGATTTCGGCGATTACACTAACGATTGTGGCGAGTTTGCAAACTGTGGGGGCGCTGTTAGTAATTTCGCTGTTAATCGGGCCTGGAATTACGGCGTATTTGTTGGTAAAAGAGTTACATTTAATGATGGGATTTGGTGCTATAATTGGAATAATAGCTAGTGTAACTGGGATGTATCTCAGCTATTATTTTAATATGCCATCTGGTGCGGCAATTGTATTAGTTGTTTTTGGATTATTTTTAATGGCTTTGCTGTTCAGTCCCAGTCAAGGAATTTTGACTAGAAAGAAAGGAGAATGAGTACCGAGACTGTTGGTGAGGGAGGGCGGGTTTTGTTCTGAGATTGTTGGCGAGTGTCAAAATCCTTGGCTAAACCCGCCCTGCAAATATGCGTTTTTTACCAGAAAGAAGCTGTCAACTGTCAACTGTCAACTGTCAACTGTCAACTGTCAACTGTCAACTGAAGCTTACTTAGCTTGACAAAAGGTTTCATAAACGCCATCAAGCAGTAAATTAAGAGCAGAAGTTGCTTTTTGGGCAGCTAACAGCGCTTCTTGCTGTGCTTCTTCAGTCTCACAAAGCTGTAACAGCGCTTCGCGGGTGGCTTCCGAGTGGAACTCGTCGGCTTTTTCGTGGACTTTAAAGAAAGACAAAGCAGATTCGGAATCGATGCCGTAAAATTCCTTCAAACCAGCAATTTTGGTTGTAGAAACTTCGGGGATTTGTGCTTCGTAAGCGTAAAGGGCGGCTAAACCTTTGGCGGGAGATTCGCTGCGCGCTAAGTCTTTGAGAATGCGGACGGATTCGGTAGTTTTTTCTAAATGTTCGTGTGAAAGAACAGCATTTCTGTCTAAACCCAAACCTTCGGCAAAGCGCAGCCACAGTTCGGGGTGATTTGCAGCGCCTCGCTCTTCTTCTATCAGGTTTTCGAGGAGCATTTGACGAATTTTGATGTCGTCGCAGGCGGCGTGGGTAGCGCTGACGTAGGTGGGGAAGTTGTGAACTTGCAGGTAGTATTCTTGTGCATACTCTTGCAGCATTGCGAGGTCGAGTTTACCTTCGTTCCACATTTGGTAGAACGGGTGTTTCAGCAGGTGGTTTTGGTCGAGAATGCTGTTGAGTTGTTCGAGAAATTGCTGTTCGGTCATAATTGTCGATCGCCCTTAAGGATAGTGCAGCCACTAAAATGTTATAGTAATCTAGCCTTCTGTAAAGTGCAAGTTTTCAATTGTTGATGTTTTTGCAACACTGGTGCGATCGGCCTACTACCAACTTAGCGCCGCCCGAAGCCTTTGCCGCGCATAGACTTTGACCAAACCAGCAATTCACCACCACAACCACCAGCCGCGAGAAATTGACCATCGGGATGCCATGCGAGACAGGAAAAACCGCCCTCTGCACCTTCTAGAATTTGCAGCAATTGTGCTGCTTCGTACCACAAACAAACTTGACCGTCAGCAGCGGCGGAAGCTAATAAAAATGTGTTAGGTTGAAAGGCGATCGCACTTACCACATTTTCATGCACTTCTAAAGCCCAACCTTCCCAACCGACACTTTCATCAGCATCTCTTGCCCAAACAGAAACACCTTGAGAACTCGAAGCAGCCAACAAAGGTGCACCCAAAGAATTAATTTGATTCGACCAAGCCAACTCCCGAACCTTCCCCGGAAAACCCTGCATTACCCACGGTTCCAAATTGCCCCATTCACTAACAATTAGAGTATTATCCATATTGCCGCAAGCTAAATATTGCCCTGACGGCGACCAAGCAATTGCACCTGTTGCGGACGGTACTGATAACATTTCCGGGTCTTCGTCCCAATCTTCGCCACTCCAAACTTTAACACCTTGATAGCCGCTAACTGCCAGATATTGAACAATCGGATGCCATGCTAAACCTAGCACCGAAGATGAGTCGAAATTTAGCGTTACTTCCACAACATGATCATCAGCATTCCAGACTTGAACGCAGCGGCCCATGCTGAAAGCTAACTGATTGCAGTGGGGACTCCAAGCTAATTTGTCAACCCAGACGCGCTGGTTATCCAAATTAGCGATTAACTCCCCAGAATCAACCCGCCAAATTTGCACCTGTCCGTCTTGTCCGCCCGCAGCTAAGAATTGACTATCGGCAGAAAAAGATAAACAATCTGCCGATTTACCCGTGGCACTTTGCAGCGGTTGCAAAGACAATTTATTAATTGCCCCTACTGTCGCCAGCATCACTTCTCCAGCGGCTGAACTAACCGCTAAAGTTTTGCCATCCGGCGACCAAATAACAGCAGTTACGTAGTCAGACAACATTTCTTTCGCGTGAAATTGCAGGGTTAGTTCGCTGCTGCCGCTCTTATTTTTGCCCGTTCCTTTTAAACTAGACACCGACGGAAACCCTCTTTCAATTGATTTTCGTTTAAATTGCGGCCGATGAATACGAGTTCATTTTTCGGAGTTTCGGTAGCTTTCCAAGCTCTATCCGGCCGTCCGTCGAACAGCATATGCACTCCTTGGAAAACAAATCGCTTGTCTTCTCCGGCCATATTCAAAATGCCTTTTGTCCGAAAGATATCTGTGCCTTGAGTTCGCAACAATTCGCCAATCCAATCGCTAAATTTGTTGCCGTCAACAACACCAGATTCTACTATTGCCACTGAGGTGACAGTTGCGTCATGTTCGTGTTCATGTTCGCCCAAAAAATCTGGTTCGATTTCTAAGGCTCGGTTCAAATCAAATGCTTTAACGCCTAACAAAGCATCCATTGCTAATTCAGCGTTCTGAGTGCGGTGAATTTTTGCCATTGCATTCATGGCGCGAATTCGCTTTTCTAATTCTGCCAGTTCTTCGGGCGTGACTAAATCAGTTTTGTTGAGCAAAACTACATCGGCGAAGGCAATTTGTTCTTGAACTTCCTCTGCATCCCAGTGTTGGGAGATGTGCTTGGCATCAACTACGGTGACAACTGCATCCAGCAGCAATTTGTCCCGCATATCTTCGTCTACAAAGAATGTTTGAATTACGGGTGCGGGGTCGGCTAAACCTGTAGTTTCGATGACTATGTGGTCGAATTTGTCGCGCCGCTTCATTAAGTTGTTGATAATCCGAATTAAGTCGCCTCGGACTGTACAGCAAATGCAGCCGTTGTTCATCTCGAAAATTTCTTCGTCGGCATCAATGATGAGTTGGTTGTCGATGCCTACTTCGCCGAATTCGTTGACGATCACTGCAACTTTTTTGCCGTGTTCCTGTGTTAAGATGTGGTTGAGTAGCGTAGTTTTGCCTGCACCCAGATAGCCCGTGAGAACGGTAACAGGAACTGATTCGATCGCCCCAGCACTAACCATACTTGACCTCGATTATTGTACAATGATAACCATTATCGCTATCTTACACCATACTTGCTACTAGCAGCAACAATATTAAAAAATGTTAATAAATTGTTCGCTGAAGACTTTAAGGGCGGGTTTTAGCAAAAATAGACAAAATAATACTTGTGGGCTATCATAAATCAATCTATACATTTAATCTAAAAAACACCATGACTCAGCTATCACCCAAGCGAAAAGCGCTGCGGGCTAGAATCTCTCCTGAACGGACTATACCACCAGAAGAATTAGCAAGACACAAAGCAGAAAAAACTAAACTCCGTTTACGCGGTCGAGCAATATTTGAGCGAATTCGCCCGGAACTGATCGGGGACTATTACAATTGGTTTATTGCGATCGAGCCGGACAGTGAAGAGTATTTGGTAGACCCCAAACTGTTAGGCATTGCACAAAAAATCAAAGAATACTATGGCGATAAAAATGTGATGTTAACAATGTTTCGCCTCAATGAAAAAGGAACCTGTGGCAGTATATGATATCAGGTTGGTTTGGGGAAAACGGAGAGTTGTTTTTTGAGATTGAATTGATTGCATCTAATGGCGAGCGCTTTCCTGTTGAAGTGCTACTAGATACAGGTTTTACCACAGGTTTTATAGCGATTAATTCTCAAGACTTAGATGGTTTAGATTGGTCTTTAATTGTCCGAGAAATCGAGATGCAGACAGCGCGGGGAGATGTTTTATTTGACCTCTATGAAGGTCGAGTAATTATTGACGGTCAAGAATTTGTTATTCCCGTCCATGTTGGAGAGGATCTCCCGGAGATTTTAATCGGTTCGCAATGGTTAGACAGGATGCAGTTAGTTGTTAATAAACCGATCGGCATTTTGAGGTTAGAAACAGTATCGAGTGCAGAATGATTGCAGAACGATCGCCCTTGATGACAAAAAGCGATCGCCCGCATTCAACTACAAGAATGACTGTATTTTAGCAGAGTCAAGTTCTCTTCCGATCAGCACCAGCTTGGTTTGACGGAGTTCCGAAGGTTGCCAAGGGCGATCGTAAAAATATTCTATCCGATCGCCAACACCTTGCAACACCATCCGCATCGGCTTGTTAGGAACCGCCACAAATCCCTTAATCCGATAGATTTCCTCTTGCTGCATCAGCGATTGCAGTTTTTTCACTAAAGCTTCTGGTTCAAAGGCGCGATCGGCAATAAAGAAAGTCGAGTTAATATCATCATCATGCTCATGTTCCTCCTCAGTGTCGTGGTGACTTGGGCGAGACTCCAAATCATCCTCAACCGCAGCATTAAATCCCAATAGCACATCCGGGTTAATTTCGCCACCTTTGCAGGGAACAATTTTCACACTCGGACGCAATTCTTGCTGCAACCAGGTTTGAACTTTCTGTTGAGTTTCTTCATTTACGCGATCGACCTTCGTCAACAGTACCATATCAGCACAGGCCAATTGATCTTCAAACAATTCCTCGATCGGAGTTTCGTGATCCAAACTAGAATCAGCCTGCCGCTGCGCCATCAAAGCATCAATATCACCGACAAAATTACCGCTAGCAATAGCTTCGCAATCAACAACAGCAACCACACCATCTACAGTAGCGCCCGTGCGAATTTCCGGCCAGCGAAAAGCTTGAATCAAAGGCTTAGGAAGTGCCAAACCAGAAGTTTCAATTAAGATACAATCAATTTGGTCTTTGCGCTTCAACAATTCCTGCATAGTCGGCAAGAATTCCTCTTGAACAGTGCAGCAAAGACAACCATTTGTTAATTCAACAATATTGCTGCTGACACTTTCTTCTTCATCGCAAACTTGGCAATCGCGCAGCAACTCTCCGTCAATTCCTATTTCGCCAAATTCATTAACCAGAACAGCAATGCGGCGGCCTTGATTGTTTTGCAACAAATGGCGAATTAAGGTAGTTTTGCCGCTACCGAGAAAACCAGTGATAACTGTAACAGGAATCTTGTGCATTAAATTATTGTCAGGTTGAGAATTATGGTCCAGATCCCCCCTAACCCCCCTTAAGAAGGGGGGGACAAGAGGGTTCAAAGTCTGTTTTAAACAGGAAGAAACTCGAAATACTCAAAGTCCCCCTTCTTAAGGGGGATTTAGGGGGATCTAGACTTTGAGTAAAAGCGAAAATTTATCGCCTCATCTTATCTCTAATTCCCCAGCGGCGGAATCTTCGCCAAAACGCCTTTCTTCAGAGCTTGAGGACGCTCAGACCAAGGCAACAAACCGTCAGGTTTAACATAGTATTGACCCGCGCATTCCAGTACAGCCTCGATGCTTTCCGGTTCATTTGCAGGCAAATCACCAAACAGATAAGTGTACTTTCCAACAGCAGCAAAAGACACCGCACAAGAGTGACTACAAGCACTCATGCACTCAACCTCCCGAATATCAAACTTATCGGAAAACTCCCAATCTTTAGCGAGTTTCGATAAATCTTCCATGAATTGTTGGCCGCCACTTTTACCTTCGCGCTTGCCATCTTTCCAAACACTAGCGCAAGCAGTGCAAACCAAAAGACAGTGTTTTGTGCGTACAGCCGTGTTAGTTCCATTCATCATCCATACCTCGTAGATGCGTTTAAAAGTGAGTTAGATATCGGCGGGCATTCTGACTTGAGAAACCACAAGGATTTCATTACAGTTGCGGGACAGCGCCGGACTTGCACCGAACTTTCCCCGTTTCCTCTGGCGGCTGCTCCCCGCTAGAACCGATCGCGAAATCAAATCCTACCACACTTGCCGCCTTTTTCCAAAAAAGTTATGTTGGTAAGAGCGATTTTTAATATCTACCCACATAAATAAACGCCGTTCGTAGTAAGGACTTTAGTCCTTCTTAAATAATGGCTGAAGGACTGAAGTCCGAACGATCAAACCTTATGAACACTTTTCCCGACTTTTCCACCCACGGCTATCAAGTAGCCCGCGAACTCGGATACAACAGTCTGGGCGGGCGCGTCACCTATCTCGCTACAAAAATTAACACACAAAAGCCCGTTGTCATCAAGCAATTTCAATTCGCCCAATTAGGTGCTAGCTGGACAGAATACGATGCTTACGAACAAGAAATCAAAGTTCTGCAAAAGCTCGCACACCCTGGAATTCCCCGCTATCTAGATGCTTTCGGGACTGACAGCGGATTTTGCATGGTGCAGGAATACAAAAATGCTGAAAGTGCGATCGATCGGACTTTTTCGCCGCCGGATATTAAACAAATTGCGATCGCCACTTTAGAAATTTTAGTTTACCTGCAATCCCAGAAACCGCGCGTAATGCACCGCGACAGCAAACCGGAAAACTTGTTAATCGATGAAGACTTAAATGTTTACTTAGTAGACTTCGGTTTTGCCCGCTTAGGAGGCGGGAACATCGCCGCTAGCAGCATTGTCAAAGGCACAATGGGATTCATGCCGCCGGAGCAAATGTTTAACCGAAAATTAACCAAAGCATCCGACATTTACGGG